>JAYGCN010000202.1:0-3421 GCA_046583315.1 Candidatus Hydrogenedentota bacterium | reverse complement strand
TGCAGAACTCTCAGGTGCGCGGCGAAGACGAAGACTTCGTGGTTGTATTCGCCGGCATGGGCCTCACCGCTCGTGAAGCCGACTACTTCACCCGCGCCTTCGAAGAAGGTGGACAGGGCGAGCGCGTAGTATCCTTCATGAATAAAGCTGATGACCCCGCGATCGAACGTCTTTTCGCGCCCCGTTGTGCGCTGACGGTTGCAGAATACCTGGCCTTCGAAAAAGGCTACCAGGTACTCGTTATCCTGACCGACATGACTTCCTACTGCGAAGCCCTGCGTCAGATTTCATCTGCTCGCGAAGAAATCCCCGGTCGCCGTGGTTACCCCGGTTACATGTACACCGATTTGTCGACCATTTATGAACGTGCCGGACGTATTCGCGGCAACAGCGGTTCGGTAACGCAGATTCCTATCCTGACCATGCCCGATGATGATATTACCCACCCGATTCCTGACCTTACCGGGTACATCACCGAAGGCCAGATCGTGATGGGGCGTGGGTTACACCGTCAGAATATTTTTCCGCCTGTTGACATTCTTCCGTGCCTGTCACGCCTGATGAACAACGGTATTGGTGAAGGCCGTACAGAAGATTGGCACCGTGAATGGTCCAACCAGTTGTATGCGTCCTATGCCCGTGGTCGCGACGTGCGCAAATTGATGGCCATCGTTGGTGAAGATGCCCTTACGCCGATGGACAAGAATTACCTGAACTTCGCCGTGGGTTTCGAGCGCCACATGGTAGGTCAAGGTATGGTACGTCGTACGATTCAGGAAACCTTCGCACTCGGCTGGAAACTCATGGGTCTCCTGCCCAAGAGTGAACTTACCCGCGTGAAACGTGATGTTGTTGAGCAGTATTACAACGCAACGACGCCGGACGATTTTTAGTCGATAACTTGCCGGGTTGAGGGTTTGTCCTCAACCCGTGATTGAACATTTGGATGGATTAGCGTTATGTCAATGGATTCCGCACCAGCAACACGAATGACCATGATGACCAAGAAGGCCTCGATTAAGTTGGCCAGCGACGGCGTGTCGCTCTTGGAAGGGAAACGTGAAGCGTTGTTGACCGAACTCATCGATCGTGCTAAAGAATTGAAGCTGCTCCGCAATGACCTGCACATTCGCGGTCGCGCATCCATCGGCAGTCTGGCCATCGCGCGCGCCGCACAAGGCACCGCCGGCGTCCGTTCCATGGGGGTTGCCGGAAAACGCGAACTTTCACTCAGCGTTGAAAAAGAAAAAGTATGGGGCATGGATCTGGGCACGATCAAGGCTCAAAACATCGTTCGTACACCCGCTGAGCGAGGCGTTGGACTCATCGATACCTCGTCCCATATTCTTGAAGCCGCCCAGGCCGCCGAAAGCATGCTCGAACAACTGGTCAAATGTGCCCCGCTTGAACGCAATATCCAGATGATTGGTGAAGAAATCAAAAAAACCAATCGCCGCATCAACGCGCTCAACGAATATCTGCTGCCCAAACTTCGGGGCGAAGTGCGCGCCATTGCCCGTGTGCTTGAAGAACGTGAACGCGAAGACACCTTCCGCCTCAAGAAAATCAAGAGCAAAGGCAGCAGCAACGACGTTACGGGCTCACTGCTTTAACCGCTTCTTACCTTTCTTTCGGGTGAAAGAAAGGTAAGGCCAAAGAAAGCCGAATGGGGTGGCCTTCTTTGAGGGATAAGGCCCCTATTCCTGTCTTTTCTTGCAGCTTCTGCACATTCACTGTTATTCTTGGACTGCAATTTTCTATTGGTAGAAACGGAGAATCCCGACCCTTATGCTTCTAGGCGAAATCCTGCATCGCGGTAGCATCAAAACCACGCTCGAATCCACCGAGAAATATGCCGCCATCGATGAATTGGTCGAAATTCTGATCGACTCGAACGATCTCTCGGTGACGCAACGGGACTACGTGCGCGCGGCCGTCCGAGATCGTGAAGAATCGATGAGCACTGGCATGGAAATGGGTATCGCGTTGCCACACGGGTCTTCGACGTCTATTGAGAACCTTGTCGGTGCATTGGGAATTTCGCGCGCGGGCATCGATTGGGAGTGTCTCGACGGACAACCCGCGAATCTCATCCTGCTGCTCGTGCTACCCAAACACGAATTCCAGGTCCGTGTGCGCACTCTCGCCGGCATCTCTCACCTGCTCAACGATGATACGTTTCGAGAGGCGCTGCTCAACGCTGAGGATGCGGACGCGATTCTCAAACTCGTACGCACGGAAGAACGCAGCTCCATTTTCGATCGATTCCGCCGCGTCTTCAAGTAATCGGCCAACCCCAAGAAAGGAGACCCCATGCCCGAACGCCTGATTAGCTGTCTCGGACTTTTCGTGATGATTGCGATTGCGTGGGGCATCTCTGAGAACCGTAAGCAGACCAACTGGCGACTTGTGGTGTCGGCGCTTGGGTTACAGTTCGCGCTTGCCCTGCTGATTCTTCGCACCCGGTTCGGGCCGCTCTTTTTCGGATGGGTTCGCGATGTCTTTATCATTGTTACCGACGCGTCCAACGAGGGTGCTTCGTTCATATTCGGTTCGCTCACCAAAGTCATTGAGTTGAGTCCCGGCACCGTTGTCGACGCCGAGGGCTCATTTTTCATCAACGGCGTACTCGCGTTCAGCGTATTGCCCACCATCATCGTGGTATCCGCGCTGGCGGGCATTCTGTATCACCTCCGTGTCATCCCCTTTCTCATCTCAGCCATGGCCAAACTCATGCAACGTACTCTAAAGACATCCGGAGCAGAAACTTTCGGTGTGGCGATTCTCATCTTCATGGGTATCGAAGGGATGACGACGCTCAAGGCCTATCTGAAACACATGACTCGCTCCGAACTCATGGTCCTGATGACCGCGTTCATGGCCACCATTGCCGCCAACGTATCGCTCATCTACGCCTCATTCGGTGCCGAACCCGGACACCTGCTCGCGGCCTCCATCATGAGCGCGCCCGCCGCCCTGCTTATCGCCAAAATCATGATTCCGGTCACCGACGGAGTTGATGCGGAAGTGGACGACGTGAAAATCGAAATCGAAAGTCATAATGTCATGGACGGTGCAGTCCGGGGCGCATCCGAAGGGGTGATGCTGGCGCTCAATATCGGTGCTGTGCTGATTACCTTTGTGGCGCTCATTTTTCTTGTGAATCAAGGCTGTTCCTGGATGTTTGGCATGAGTTTTACCGAAATCATGGGCTGGTTCTTCCGACCCTTTGCGTGGGTCATGGGCATTCCTCTGTCCGAGGTCGCCGCGGCGGGCGAGTTGCTCGGCACCAAAACCGTCGTCAACGAATTCCTCGCGTACGAATCTATGGGCTCCATGCTCGAAGCAGGAAAGCTCAGTCCGCGCTCTATCACCATTCTCACCTACGCGCTGTGTGGATTTGCCAACCCCGGTAGTCTCG
>JAYGCN010000175.1:0-12723 GCA_046583315.1 Candidatus Hydrogenedentota bacterium | reverse complement strand
CCACAGGAAATAGGAAAGTCGCGTCGCCATGTCGATACTCGAAATAGGGTAGGAATCGTTTGTATCTTGCGTGGTCTCGGTGCGAAGCAGGAACGAAGGTGAAGACAATGCAGCGGTGATCGGTAATTGCATCGCAATATCAAACGGAAAATCTGTTGCGGAACCTGTTTCGAATAGCGCGAGATAACGTTGCATCTCGTCCGCAGTTGGTGGACGTCGGAACGCGCGGGTCAGGAAACGATCCAGGACTTCTGTTGCGGCCTGTTGCGGAGAGATTTCCTCCGGGTAATCCGTTTTGATCCCGGCATGCCAGTCGAATGACGGCTCGGGGAGACTAGCGTCATTTCCTGCGGTGTATTCGAGCACCGCGCTTGTCGGTAGCGCCTCGCGGAAGAATTTTAGCTCTTCAATACCAGGGTACTCTGCTTCTGCCTCTTCGGTTCCCGGGTCTATCTCTTCCTCCTCGGAATCTTCTTCTCGTTCCTGCGACCCCGGCATTCCGATCTTGAAGAGATTATCCTCGCCACCAGTCTTGTTGAAGTCGGCTATACTCACGAGCAACCGGCCGTCCAGGAATAGTGAGGCACGTTTGTCTTCTACGCGTAACGCAATTCGGTGTTCATTGCCGTCGTCCAGCGCAACGGTATCGACGTTTAAGGCACGACCGACCTGAACTTTATAGCTGATGGAATTACTTGCGAAGGATAATTGCTTCGCGCCGCGCGTGAAGCCAGCGCCGACGGGTGACTTGGTAAAGATGTGTCCGGGTGTTCCCTTGACTCGCGCCAATACGGTGAAATCACGGCCGCTCAAATTGATCTTGCGCGCCTGTCTCGAGTCCGTTGTATACAGAGCCTTCTCTCTGATGACGGGTGGCGTGGGTTCGATGAAGAGAAGTTTTTCGAGTGCATCGGAATTGGCCCAGACCTCGCGCACGGTATCTTTCGCCACGCCCAGCGCGCGTTCGAACCACAGTTGCTCGACGGTGAGGGTTGAAGCATCATTGTCGAAAGCATCCCCGATGACCTGGTCCGGGGGAAGCTGATCGGCCGGTGTCGCGTTGATGCCGAAGAGATCCTGCACAGTGAAATTGTATTCATTTCGGTTGAGACGCCGCGGGGGCAAGAATCCGGGGTCGTTGGGGATTCGATTAATGTCCACGTTGTTCAGGCTATGCTCGATCCATCCGCCGATGAGGTCGCGCATCGGTCCGGGCATTTTCGGCTCGGTATCCGGTGGCATTTTCTCGCGTTTCAGCATGTCGAGCGCTTTTTCAAAGGTGTGACGATGGTTCCAAACGTCGAGTTCGTCGTTGAGGTTGGAAAAATCGACCCCTCCGTTCACGATTTCACCGCCGTGACACTTCACACAGCGCTGCTGAATCAGGCGAACGACGCGTTCGGTCTCGTTAGGTTGCGCGACCGTAGTGAGCTGCGAGCACAGCAAGGTGATGAGGCAAATTAGAGGCGTTATCTGAATCATCTTAGTCGGTTGCTCGTGTCGATTGCGCTCGAAGGCCGAGTGCTTTCAACACAGCTGGCGCGATCACCTCTGAGCAACCTTCAGGACCAGGATGAATGCCGTCCGGTACGTAGCGATCAAAGAGTTCCGGTTTTCTGCGAAGAATTTTCTCCCAGCGACGTTGGTGATCAATGAGCACCAAAGCTCGTTCCTTCGCGACGTCTCGATACATCTCGTAGTACTCCTCATAATCCGGCCGTCGCTCCAAATGAACTTCGATCGGAGGATTCATTGTCATCAGGACTATCTCGCATCGTGGGTTCCATTGCTGGATGCCATTTATCATGTCGATGAGGTTTGCTCTGGCCTGTTCGACGGAAGTCTCGTATTCCAGATAGGCATCGTTGATGCCGAATTCGATCAGCACCAGGTTGGGTCTCTTCCGGAGTACGCGCGGCACCAGATTTTCCACGCCCCAGGTCGACCACATACCCCCCTTCGCGCCGTTGATGATGGTCACCTGTCCGGGATAGACGCGGTCGAGCTCGGTTTGCACATCGCTTACCCACGTGCTCCAGGGTTCCGCAGTAAGGCTTGTTCCATAGGTTACGATAGTGCGTTTGTCACCCGCTTCGAGGTGACCGATTAGCCCGGCGGCTTGTCGGGAAGTCGATGTGCATCCCGAAACCATGATGGCGATTAGTAGAAGAGAACAATGTACTCGATACGAATTCAATGGATTCACGCGATACTCCTCTTCCGTTCCTGAAGGCCTATGGTTACAAATTCGATTCGGATAAGTACAGATACGAGAGGGATCAGCATGCGGTAATGGGTCCGTTAGGACGCGGTCGGGATTGAACATAAGTGTTCGGAACATAAATGCACTGAAAGGGCGGATTGTTTCAATTACAATTCTGTCCTGTAGCTCGTAAAGCCTTATTATATAATACCTTATATGTTTTTGGGCGATACTGTTCAGTTAGGCATGAAAAGTGCATAATAGTATTGATGCCCGCTGTTTAGGTGGCAACGAATGGAAGGTGTACTTCTCTGATGAGTGACGAAACGCCAGAATTGGACAAGCAGCCGGATTCTTCAATCTGGGCGTGGGGCTTGGTGGAGTCTGCTGTCGATGGAATTGTGACCATTGGAGAGCGGGGGCTGGTCGAGTATATAAACCCGGCAGCGTGCACCATGTTCGGCTATTTGTCCGAAGAGGTGTTGGGCCGCAATATCAAGATGCTGATGCCGGATCCCTTCAGCCGCGAGCATGACGATTATCTTTCTAATTACATGCGAACCGGCCTGCAAAAAGTGATCGGGATTGGTCGCGAGGTCATTGGTCGCCGCAAGGATAGTTCTACGTTTCCCATGCACCTGTCAATTAGCGAGGTGGAAGTCGAAGGGCGTCGTCGTTTCACTGGCGTGCTTCACGACATCACCGTGCAGCGAAATGCACAACTGGAGAAAGATCGATTGTTGCAGGAACTGAACTGGCGCAACAAAGAGCTCAATTGTCTTTATCGCATCGGCGAGCTTTTGCGCGGTAGCGATCTGTCCGAAAAAGTGCTCAAAGAGATCGTGCAAATTCTTGATAGTACGCTGAGTGAATCGGATGTTACAGGAACCCGGTTGTCGATCGGCGAGACGACCTGCTGCAGCCCGTTATTTCAATCTACGCCGCGGGCTCTTCGCGTGGAAATTCGTACTGACGGGCGAAAGCGTGGAAAGCTTGAAGTGTGCCTGATACAGGATGCCGATGCGGGCCCTGAAGCGGTGCGTGGTCATGTAGAAGATCGACAATCCTTGCTTGAAGCGATCGCGCGTCTTATGGGTGAAGCGCTGGCCCATCAAGAGGCTGAAGAAAAAGTGTTACACGCCTCAAAACTCGCCTCTATAGGGGAGTTGGCTGCGGGGATGGGTCACGAAATCAATAACCCTGTGAACGGCATTATCAATTGTGCTGACATATTGCTTAAGCAGGCTGAGCCGAATTCCAAGACGGCTGAATTCTCTGAACTGATCCGATCGGAAGCTGAACGGATTGCTACAATCGTGCGCGATCTGTTGACTTTTTCACGTCAGGACACGTCCATGTTCAGTGCGGCGCGGGTGTCGGACATTATCGAAACGGTATTGACACTTTCGAGCAAAACCATTGAAAAATCACACATTACACTGCACACAGATGTTCCCGAATCGCTACCTCGACTCGAGTGCCGCAGCGAACAACTCCAGCAGGTCCTGATGAATCTGATTCTTAATGCTATCCACGCGCTTGACAACAAGTTCGATGGGCCCAACAAGGACAAAATAATGGTTATCGCTGCCGAAAAGCGAAACATCGATGGTGTTGAGTTCGTACGGTTGTCTGTTACCGATCATGGCACCGGGATATCACCGATGCATCTTGAGCGCATTTACGATCCCTTTTTCACGACGAAGGGGCGCGATCTGGGTACCGGGCTGGGATTGTCGGTGTCGGACGGCATCATCAAGAATCACCACGGCACCATTACGGTTGACACGCAGTTGGGAAAATACACCACGTTTAATGTGGATATACCCGTTTACCTGAACCGGGAAGAAAAGTGACATGGCATCTGTCCTTATCGTAGAAGACGAACATGTATTGCGGCTGACTTTCGAGCAATTTTTGCTGGAAGATGGCTACGCCGTGTTTACCGCGTCGAATTATAATGAAGCCAAGAAGCATCTGGCGGACGCGACCATCGATGTTGTCGTGTCCGACATCATTCTTGGCGGCAAGACTGGAATCGCTTTACTCAAACACATTTCGGAGCATTCCGAAGATACGCGCGTCATTATGGTCACGGGCGATCCCAACGTGGATACGGCTTCGGATGCGGTTCGACTGGGGGCCTTCGACTATCTTGCGAAGCCCGTCACCGAGCACGAACTCAAACGTGTTGTTCGGCTCGCGGTCACGCAGAAAGCACTCGAAGAAGAACGCGAGTTGTATGCCGCATCGCTGGATCGATTCCGGCGTGATCTGGAAGCCATTTTTAACGGCGTTAACGCTGGTGTGATATTGGTTGACGAGAATCTGTACTTGCGTCAGGCCAACGGTTTCGCACAGGAGTTGCTAGGTCTGTCGACCGACCATGAAACCAAGGATCCGCTCATCGCCTATCTGCCCGAGGCGTTTCATATGCTGGAGTCTGCACTGACTAAAGCCATAAGCAAAGGGCGAGAGACGGGGGGTATTCGGATTGAGTGGGCCGGTTTGCCGGGTACCTCGCGTGTGTTCGATGCAACCGTGTCCCCGATTCCGCAATCGGACAAAGGGGTAGAAGGCGCGCTGATCATCATCCGCGATATTACTCGCCTCACATGGCTTGAGGAACAAGTCCAAGGGGATCAGCGTTTTTCCACTACCTTTGGCAAAAGTAAACGCATGCAGGATATTTCCCAGTTGATCTCTGATCTATCCGAGACCAATTCGACGGTGTTGATTTGCGGCGAAAACGGTACCGGAAAAGAAATCGTCGCCACGGCGTTGCACGAAACCAGCAGCCGTGCGGACAAGGCTTTTTTGAAAGTCAATTGCGCGGCCTTGTCCGACGACCTACTGGAGAGTGAACTGTTCGGGCATGTTAAAGGGTCGTTTACCGGCGCCCTTCGCGATCGAGTCGGGCGCTTTGAGGCGGCCGATGGAGGCACGATTCTACTCGATGAAATCGGAGATATCTCGCCTCGATTGCAAATGCGACTTCTCCGGGTTTTGCAATCCGGCGAATTCGAGCGCGTCGGCGAATCCCAATCTCGAAAAGTAGATGTGCGGGTCATCGCGGCCACAAACCAGGATTTGCCGACGAAGATACAGAATGGGGAATTCAGACAGGATCTCTATTATCGTTTGAATGTGGTGCGCATCGAAGTGCCGCCTCTGCGCGAACGGCGCGAAGATATCCCGGCCTTGGCAGATCATTTCATCAAAAAACTTAATACGTCCATGACAAAAGAAATCGTGGGACTTACACCGGCCGCCCTGGATAAGCTGATGAGCTATCGTTGGCCCGGCAATGTCCGGGAGCTGGAAAATTCCATTGAGCGGGCATTTATCGTTTGCCACGACACGCATATCGATGAGTGCCACTTGCCAAACGAGGTTTTATCATCTCAATCGGTCGCGTCTGCTGCGTCAACCGCCGCGGATCACCATTACCGAGAAATTGTCGTTGACAGAGAACAGATTATGGAGACCCTGGAACAGACCGACTGGAACATCGCAAAGACGGCACGGGCTCTTGGAATGGCGCGAAATACGTTGTATCATAAGATGAAAACGATGGAAATTGAGCGCCCCGCGAAACGCTGAGAAGAACGTTGCGACTTGGCACAGGTTATGCACTTAATCGGTGCGGCTAATCTTGTGTAGCCCACCATAATAAGGAGGCATTATCATGAGCAACAAGGCCAAAATTCTGTGTCCCGTAGATTTTTCGAAAGATGCCGACTACGCGGTAGCGTACGCCAGTCGACTTGCTCCCATTGTTGATGCCGAAGTGCATTGCGTACACGTCATCGACTCGCGAAGTTATGGAAGTGCCATTGAAGGCGCGTATGTCTCTGCTGGTTCCACAGAATCATCGATTCAACAGATTGAGCAGCACGTGCACGAGGAATTCCACGCGCTGATTAAGCGCTTCGAACTGTTGCACTTCGACGCACAGGGTCATTTTTTGCACGGGGATCCTTCTCGCGAAATCATCAAACTCGCCGATGAACTTGAAGCAGAATACATCGTAATGGCAACCCATGGGCGAACCGGTTTTGATCAGTGGGTCTTCGGGTCTACCTGCGAAAAAGTAGTTAGACTGTCCCACGTGCCCGTGCTCACCGTGCGTCCTCCGGAGGTCCATTGGACCCTAGAGGATTTGTCTGTATCGTTCAAGCGTGTACTGTGCCCGTTGGACTTTTCGGATTTTTCAAGAGCCGGTCTCGAAACCGCGCGCGCGTTGTGCAAGCGATTTGAGGGGACGCTGGTATTGGCGCATGCGGTGGATACACGCTTGGAGTATCCGGTGCTGGAACCGGGAGTCGTTGCGGCGACGGATTCGCATTTTGAACGTGACGCGCAGGCGTATATGGAGAAAATATCCGAGTCCCTCGACGATGTCTTTTGTGAGATTCGTGTGGTCTCCGGTAATCCGCATACGGCGCTGGTCAATCTGATTAAATCTGATGACATCGATCTGGTTGTGATGACGACCCATGGGCATCGAGGTCTTTCGCACATGTTGCTTGGCAGTCTCGCCGATCGCATCGTCAAACGCTCACCGAGTCCGGTATTGACGATTCATCCGGACAAGGATACGAAGCGCAAGCAGACCATGAACGAGGCGGGTTAGCGCGACTTTCGGCAGCCGTCTGTGTTCCTTGTGTCAGCACGAATTGTGCGCAAGTGTCATGAACACTTATGTTCATTATGTGTTGCGTGACACTTTCCTGTTTTTCCTATGATCACGCGAAATCCTTATAAAATGGGGCTAATACGTCCATTTTTAATCTTTCATGAATTGGCACAAGACCTGCGGATATACCATCACAAACGAACCATTTCTAAAAATTGGCGCAAAATATGGAGTCGAACAATGAAAATAAAACTTTTAATTATGACACTCGTACTTGGGGTGGCCCTGTCCCTGGGGGTGATGCAGGCGAACGCTGGTAGTCAGGGTGAAAAAGGGATCGTCGTTGGCGATGCCGTTGAATTGTCTACTGTTGGAATGAAAGGCCTTAGCGCCGATGTCGTCGACGAAATGAAAAGTCGCGCAAGTCAGGGGTTCCCCGTAGGTATCATCGAAGAAGAAACCGGCGTACTTTGGATCTGCACATACCGCAATAGTGCTCCGGCATCCGGAATTCAGCCCGCCAACGAAGCACTGGTTGAATACATCGGCTTGAAAGTTGTCGTTCAGGGTCTTAAGTACCAGTACTCCGGCGTGAACGTCTTCCGATTTTCGAACGTAAGCGAATACTAATCGGCAACGCGCGTTGCCGTGAATTGAACAGTTTAATCCGTTAAGGCTTGTGTGTTTCGGTGGACCCCTAGTGGATGAAACACGCGTTGCCTGGATTACCATTGCGCCGAAGTGACCCTTCGTGGGAACCGGCTGGCGTATGGAGGGAAGCGGGGTCACACTCGGCTCGGGGCCCCGCTTTCCACTACTTAACTTGTGAGCCTGATACTGCCTTCTCACCGTGGGTTTCGGATCGGCTGTCCTCCCATATCCGATTCGGAACCCACGGACTATGTATTTTGGCGGCTGAACAAGTACACCGCTTAGGACATGCTAGGTCGCCAGTTTCGTAGCATTTTGAAAAGAGATGCATTTCTCTCTTCCATGACGTACCATGGAGTCCGTTACTTTTTCGGTTTCGTGGTCATCAACAGGAGAGTGGAATGGCTCAGCAAAAGGGTTTTCGGCGTTTTCGGTGGGGACTTGTATTCCTAATTCTTGTGGCCTCTACTCCTGTGTGCCTCGCCGACATGAAGGTCGGGTTTGGCCGTTCCGTAATTACTCCCGATTCCCCCGTCTGGATGGCTGGCTATGCCTCGCGCACGGAAGCCGGATTTGGCAAAGCCCACGATCTTTGGGCCAAAGCCTTCGCGATGGAGGATGCCTCGGGGAACCGGGTTGTCATTCTCACTGCGGATCTTATCGGACTCACCCTGGATGTAAGCGATGCCGTAGCCCGGCGAATCGAAACGACACACGGTATTCCCCGTTCCAATTTGCTCTTCAACGCCTCCCATACGCACAGCGGCCCGGTGGTCATCAACGACGGCTTGCATACGATGTATGGACTCGAAGGCATCGAGCAGGAACGCGCCGCTACGTACACCGAAGGATTGCATGAACATCTTTATGCCGCCATCGACCAAGCCCTTGGGAATCTTGCGCCGGGTTCCGTTTCCTGGGGGATCGGTGAGGCGGCCTTTGCACAAAATCGTCGCGAATACACAGCGAAGGGGGTCATTAATCGTTACAATCCCATTGGTCCGATCGATCACGATGTGCCCACACTTGTGGCGCGTGATGCGAAGGGAAAAATCGTGGGTGTCCTGTTCGGATACGCGTGCCACAACACGACGGTCGGTTTCCAGGAGTTCAGCGGGGACTACGCGGGTTATGCACAGATTCATGTTGAGAAGGCCTACCCGGGTGCGACGGCACTCTTCGCTGCGGGATGTGGCGGCGACCAGAATCCTTTGCCGCGCAGAACGGTTGAGCTGGCTGAAAAGTATGGTCGGGAGTTGGGGGAGGCGGTCGAGCGTGTCGTTGATGGCGGCATGACTCTGGTAAGCGGGGGTATCGAAACGAAGTACAAAATCATTCCACTGGCGCTCACCAAACCACCAACGGAAGCGGAAGTGACCGAACAACTCGGCAGTCACAACAAGTACGTGAAACTTCGCGCGAAAAAGCTGAAGCGTCTGTATGAGACGGAAGGCGCGATACCCACCTCGATACCCTATCCGGTGCAGGTCTGGAAATTGGGCGACACGGTACAACTCACGGCACTGAGCGGCGAAGTGACCGTGGATTACAGTCTGCTCATCAAGCATCATTACCCGCGCGAGAAACAATTCGTGATGGGATACTCCAACGATTGCCCCGCCTATATCCCCTCGTTGCGGGTGTTGCGCGAGGGAGGCTATGAAGGCGGGGACTCGATGGTTTATTATGGCATCCACGGGCCCTGGGCGCCGTCGATTGAAGAAGACATTATGAACGCAGTTCACGAACTCGCAGGAAGGTAATTCATGAGCAAAAAAATTACACGTCGATCGTTCATTAAGGGGGCCGTCGCTGCAGGAGCCGTTGGCCCACTTATTCTCCCAAACCTCAGCCTTGCCGCGCCCGCGAATAGTCGACTTCAGCATGCGGCGATCGGCGTGGGTGGACAGGGTGCGTCTGACCTGGGCCAAATCAACAGTAGCGGCAAGGTGGATGTGGTCGCGTTGTGCGATATCGATGAGAATAATCTGAAGGCTGCGGCGGAACGCTATCCAAAGGCGCGTCTCTATCGTGATTGGCGTGAAATGTTGGACAAGGAAGAGAGAAATATCGACTCGGTGAATGTGGCGACGCCGGATCACACGCACGCGCCGGCTTCGATGACAGCGATTCGGAAGGGAAAACACGTCTACACGGAGAAACCGCTTACCCACGAGGTCTACGAGACGCGCAAGCTGACCGAGGCCGCGCGGAAGTATGATGTCGCGACGCAGATGGGCATTCAGATTCACGCGCATGACTTTTATCGTACTGCCGTCATTTGGACCCGAGAAGGGGCCATCGGAAAGGTGAAGGAATGGCATTCGTGGAGCTCGGCGATTTATACGACCGAGGACAAGAAACGTCCGGCGGGTTCCGATCCGGTGCCGAATCATGTTGACTGGGATCTGTGGCTGGGTACTGCGCAGGAACGGCCTTACAAGAAAGACGTATACCATCCCTTCGCATGGCGTAGCTGGCGGGACTTTGGCGGCGGCGCGACGGGTGACTTTGCCTGCCATATTTTCGATCCGGTGTTCGGCGCGATAGGCGTGACCGCACCGACGACCATTATGGCCCAGGCCGAAAGCAACAGCGACGAGGTGCATCCGGGCTGGGTGGAAGTGGAGTATGAATTTCCCGGAACCGAGATGACCGCGGGCAAAACCATTCGCGGCACCTGGAAAGATGGTGGTAAAAAGCCGAATAAGAACCGGTCCCCGCATTTGCCGAAAGACTATGAACTGCCGCCGAGCGGTTCGATGCTGGTCGGTGAAGAAGGTACGATGATTATCCCGCATTACCTGATGCCGGAGTTGTATCCGAAAGAAAATTTCGAGAATTATCCGTACCCCGAAATGAAGACGCGCAATCATTACCATGAATTTGTCGAAGCGGCGATGGGCAACACAGTGGCGGGCGCGAATTTCGATTTTGCGGGACCGTTGACCGAGTCGGTGCTGCTGGCGAACGTCGCGAATCGATTCCCGGGCGAGAAATTGCAGTGGAACGCGAAACGCCTGCGCTTTGATGGACGCCCTGATGCCACGAAACTGCTGAAACGTCGCTATCGCCGAGGGTTCAAGGTTAAGGGTCTATGATGCGGCTCCTGATTACGGGTTGTCTCGTTGCGCTGGTGTTGCCGTTTGCTTCGGCGGAGACGATTGATGTGCTCAAGCAGGAAGACTTCTGGATACTGGAAAACACGACCGACGACGTCTACACCATCGACTCGATGAAAATTCGCGCAAAACGGCGGACGTATCAGTCCGCTACAATAATCAGTCGCGAAGACTACGAGAATTTTCGACTGACCTTTGACCTGAAACTGCAGAACGATTGCGAACTGATTCTCGCCTTGCATGCTCCTTGGAACGGGGCATACGCGGCGGGGCTCGAAATCATGTTGAGCGATCACATGGGCAAACCGATCAGTAAATACGTTGCAGGGGCGATTTTTGATCAAGTCGAGCCGAAGGTGAACGCCATCAAGAAGGACGGCGAATGGAATTCGGTCGAAGTTGAGATGAAATGGCCGACGCTCAAAGTAACCATTAACGATCAAGTCGTGCAGGACATCGATCTGTCGGAACATGAAGAGTTGAAGTACACCCTGCGTCGCGGTGCAATAGCCTTTCGCGATCTGCTCGGATGGGGGTATCAGCTCGAGAATATCAAGCTGAAAAAGCTGAAGGATTCCGAAGGCGGGATTGAATTGTTCAACGGAAAAAACCTCGATGGATGGAAACCAGTACGTCCCGGCGATGCCACGTTTTCTGTGGAAGACGGCGCGATCGTCGCGAACGACGGCAACGGTTATATTCAGCACGAGCAGGTCAGCCAGGATTTCGATTTGCGGCTCTACTACCGTGCAACACCCACGGCGAACGGCGGCGTATTCTTCCGCTGGAAGAGTAACGACTCTGAACGCGGTAACGAAATCCAGATTCTGGACGTGCCGCAGACCTACAGTCCCTCCGGCAGTATCTACAACATTCAGCGGTCCCATACCCCGACGATACGTCCCGAAGAATGGCACCTCATGCAAATCAGCGTACGCGATAACCACGCCATCACCCACATTGACGGTATCAAAACCGCCGAATCTCACGACCTTGTCAACATCTGGCCCGGCCACATCACCCTGCAAATGCACAAGGAAAAATCGCGTATCGAGTTCAAGGATCTGACGCTGGTGGTGCGGGATTAGTGTCGGTTCTTCTTTGGTTCTTTCCCAAGGAGAAAGAAGAGCAGTTGCTTTCAACCGCTCTTACCTTTTTCTCGGGAAAGAAAAAGGTAAGACCAAAAAGAACCGATATTGGTGTACAAGTCGTCTCGACCCTGCTAGCATGGAGACACACAACTACGAAAAAGGCAGGGACACATCATGAGCGAGGAAAAACACACATTATCACGACGTAGTTTTGTGGCGGCGGGGTTGGGGGCTGCGGTATCGATGTCGGCGGTGTCGCGGGCGCAGGCTGCGGGTGCGAATGAGAAAATCCGGTTGGGCTTTGTTGGCGTGGGGAATCGCGGGGGACAATTGTTAGATGCGTTTCTTGTGCATGATGATGTTCAGGTGACGGCGATTTGTGATGTGTATCAGCCGCATATTGAGAAGACCCTGGCGCGCTTCGAGAAGAAACCTACGGTGTATGCGGATTTCCGAAAGCTCATCGAGGATAAGAACGTGGATGCGGCTGTCATCGCGACGCCGGATCATTGGCATGCGATTCAGACGATTACGGCGTGTGACGCGGGCAAGGATGTGTATGTGGAGAAACCTCTATCGCAGACCATCGTCGAAGGCCGTCGCATGGTGGAGGCGGCGCGTCGGAACGAGTGCATTGTGCAGGTCGGCACGCATCGTCGCTCGTCACCTGTGTATGCGAACCTCGCGAAGATCGTGCAGGATGGCACGATAGGCCATGTGACTCTTTCCCGTGCGTATCATTTGAGCAACATGTATCCGAACGGCATCGGGCGGTCCAAACCGAGTGATCCGCCGGCGGATCTCGACTGGGACATGTGGCTGGGACCGCGTGCGATGCGACCGTATCAGGACAACATCTGCCCCTACAAATTTCGCTGGTGGGACGGATTCTCGTCGCAAATCGCGAACAATGGCATTCACTATCTCGACGCGATTCGGTGGATTACCGGTGAAGAAGCCCCGACCTCGGTGTGCGCGATGGGCGGACACTTCATCGTGGATGATGATCGCACGATT
>JAYGCN010000153.1:0-2010 GCA_046583315.1 Candidatus Hydrogenedentota bacterium | reverse complement strand
CGAGGCCGTTTTCTTTGAGTGCGTCGAGGACTTGGCCGACTCCGCGATCGAGCGCGCGAATCATGGCGGCGTATACGCGCTCACGATGATTCTCGATATGGGACAGCGCATCGTAGTCAGCCTTCGTGGCCTGCAACGGCGTGTGCGGCGCCCAATGCGCGAGGTAGAGGAAGAAGGGATGATTCTTGTTCTTCTCGATCACTTTTACTGCTTCTTCAGTGTAATAGTCCGTGATGTACTTCGCTGGTTCGAACACCTCACCGCGATTAAAGGTCGAGGCGAATTGCATGCCCATCCAGAGGAATCGATCAATGGGGTCGAAGTCTTGCTTGGAATTGACGACATTGGGGTCGTTATCCGGTAGATATTTTCCGCTGGCCATGAGCAAACTCTCGTCGAATCCCTGGTCATTGGGAGACATGCCGTTTTCGCGGCCGAGGTGCCATTTTCCGATGTGTACGGTGTGGTAGCCGGCTTCTTTTAATGTCTCGGCGAGCGAGATTTCTTCGGTGGGCATGCCCATCTGTTCGAAGGGCAGGGCATCGCCGCCTTTTTCGTCGAAATAGGTGATGAGCGGTGGTTTTCGATCGCCTGCGGAGCGCGCTATCATGGGCATCATGCCGGGGGGCGTTGGTGTGAATTCGAAGCCGAAGCGGGTGGGGTAACGGCCGGACATGATGGCCGCACGGGAGGGTGCGCAGGTGCCACTGGCTGCGTATCCCCGGGTGAAAAATACGCCATCACCCGCGATGGAGTTGATGTTGGGTGTGGGCACGGTTCCGTTGGCGATGCCGCCGCCGCCGAAGGTGAGATCGTTCCAGCCGAGATCGTCCGCGACGATGAGCACGATGTTCGGGGGTGGATCGCTGCAACAGGGTATGGACGGGCCTTGTTCCCAGGTGATGGGCTGGTTGGGCGCGATTTTGCCGACGACCCGTTGCTGAGCCTGTGTGGTCAGTGTGAAGACGAGCGCGACGAGTAACAAGGGGAGGATACGTGATGCGGACATGGATTGACCTCTATCAACAAGTTATCAATTAAGCCGGGTGGAGCGAATATTCAAGAGTACCTTTCTGGTGGAGTGGCTTCAAGGCGGGGTGTGGCGGTTCGGGTAACGTGTCCCTGTAGATAGGATCGGCGTGTAGCAGTGTCGGAATAGGCTGCTAAGGCGTGGGTGGGAAACAATGGGTTAGAAGGATGTACGTTGGTGGCGATGGGCTGGATAAGAGGGGAGTAAGGGACAATGGGTCTAGAGTTGTAAGTGGCTTCTATGATGAGTGTTAGGGAGTTAACCTATTGACTGACCGTGGCTTAGTCGATGCATCAAGTATTTTCGAATTCAATGTCTTGGGCGACACGGCTCAAGATTGAATTGCATCGGATCGGTATCTATCGCCTGAACCAATTGATGGGTCGGGATCGGTCGAATCCGAAGCTCCCGGCTTTTTGCGGCAGCCTCAACCGAATCCGCTTTCGCAACGCCCAACCCCTATTGAAAAACGGAAGGGTTTATAGGGTATCTTGCATCTTTGTCTGCCAATTCCCATTACTGTTCTTCCGTAATGACTGTCTTTTTACATCTTCCTTTACAAGTTTTTTGGCGTATTTGTCTGGCTTGGATACTGAGTATGCGATAGTGCAGCTGCAGAAAGTCTTGCTTGGAGGATGCTGGTCACATGATGGGAAGGGAGTATCGATGTCAATCCAGCCTGCCGCCTGATTGGCTTCGTCCACGTCTGAGACGAATTCGTCACACGCCGTCACCCACCGTTTCCACCGCTTTCCGTTCTCTTTTGCCTGTGCATGAAACTTTGAATTGATATCAATCTTTCGAAACGTGTTAACGATCATGTCTATTCGTTTCCAAAGGAGTTGCTTGCGCATCGATTCCCGTTCGTCAGAAAGTTCCGGGCCGGAAAGGCCGTTGTCGATGAGCGACAGTTCGTGTTCTCTGAGTTTTGTGTTTCCCTGGAGATCGAGTTCTGCGATCTCCGTCAAGGTATCGCAGAT
>JAYGCN010000128.1:0-2846 GCA_046583315.1 Candidatus Hydrogenedentota bacterium | reverse complement strand
CGCCTCCGCCTCCGCCTCCGTTTTCAGGTGGAAGCGTCCGGTCGAAGGCTATGCCATAGACCGCGCCTCGGACGAATTCCTGCACGATGATTTTTGTTTTGAAGCCCTCTAATACCGGGTCGCTAACGGTATTTACGCGGGACCACCCCATACCATCTCCCACGACCTGAATGTTTACAGGTACCTCAGTGCTTTGGCGCGTTGAGGTTGTGTAGCGGTACACGTCGATATCAACAATGCCATCGTCGTCGGTGTCTTGGGCGTCATTTAGCGCGACGCTGCGAACGGTGACAAAAATGGGCGCCTGCTGATCGAGGTCAAGCTCTACCCATTCGGCGGGGGCGACTTCCAGCAACACTGAAATGTGGAAGAATGATGTTGGTACGATTTCGTCGGAGAAGTCTCCGAACCACTCCGAAAGAATATCGACTTGTGGAAGAAGGTTGGCATCGTTGTCTGCCTGACCGAGATAGTTGTCGACGATAAAGTGTGGATTGTCTTCGCCCCATACGACCAGCACCGCATTTGTGGCGTCAATGATCGCGGGAAGTTGTGTGAAGTTGTTGGCTCTGAACCAGGCCAGATTGGGCACTGAAACTTGCAGATCGTAGAATTGAAAATCGGCAACCATTTGTTTGTTCACGATCATGAACTTCGGATCGAGTCCCTCGTTCAAACTCTGAACAACCCGCCCAACGACATACGCATCGGCGTAGTCGGGATCAAGTGGATCGTCCGAATCATCGGGATCGGGTGTTACGAAGGAGGTAATCGGCTGAGTTTGGGAAAGGTCGGGCGGGGCAAGATTGGAAAGTATATCGGAGTTCGGTATCCCATTCCTGTCCGCATCCGATGCATTTAAGTCGCGGATGTCGAGAAACATATCGAGCGGGGCCGAGACTCCATTGAAATCTCCGATCGAGGAACCTGTAACGGCATAGTAGTTATCAGTAAAAGCAAAGGCGCGTAGCGTAAACGGGCTTATGGTATTGGGAAAGATGTTGAAACCTTGCGCAATGTTCAATTGTCCCACGTAACTAGAGGTTTCAACGCCGGGTATTGGGCCAGCGGTTGCTGCTCCTGACCAGGAGCTTGGGCCGGTGACGGCTCCATCAAGTCCGAGTGCAACGGCAACAGGCTGCGGGCCGGAATTTGAAATTGCTGAGGCTTCCACGGTTGCAGGGATAGTCGCCGGAACCAGTCCACCAGGTGTATAAATCGTGATAGTGTCTCCGGCGGCTTCAAGCACATCGATAATATCTACCGAAACGGTTTGGGCCTGTGCGCCCCACGCTCCGAGTGTGGCTATACATGCCAATACGGTTAATCGAAACCCGTGATGGAAAAAAGTGTGTGAAGCGCGCCTCATAATGGAAAACTCCTGTTGTAACGAATCAGGCCTACAATCTACTAATATTGTACTCGAATGTCAAAGGTTTTTACATTCAAAAATTCAGTGTAAAAAGTGCGAAGATAGGAAGAGACGCGCAAACGTCTGTACGAATTGAGGCGAAATAGGCCATCTAGGTTCTAAAACTATCGATCTGCGGCTTAGAATTGTAGGAAAAACGAAGGCGGCGCGAAGAGTGTTCTCTTCGCGCCGCCTTGTATTTCGGACTGTTTAATCAATCAATTCAGGATTGGCTGCCCCGTGTTCTGCGGTGTGCAAGGACGAGTCCTGCACCGGCAAGCATCAGAGCCATAAGTGCCATTGGAGCACTCAGAATCAATTTACCTACCAAGATGAACGGCGTTAGCATTGCACGAACAACCGCTGCGAGCAGTGGGCTTTCGGCAACTTTATCCGCAATCGTTGGGCTCAAGCGATAGTAGGCATCGACGAATGCGGTACCGACTATGTTGTTGAGCATGTAGGTGTCGCGCACAGCGCGCAACGTGTTGATTTCCTCGGCCATCGGTGTGCCAAAAGCAGCCGTTGCAATGAAGCAAGTGCTACTGCTACTAGTTGGAGGCTCAACAGGAGGATCATCATCAGGATTAACATCACATGCCATCAGACCGAGGTCTGTGAAGATTGAGCTGAAGCCTGTCGGAGTTACATTTCCAACGTCTCGGAGGTCAGCAGTGCTTGCTGAATCATCCGCATCAGACCAAGAACCCGCATCCATGAAGGTGAGGTCTTCACCTGAAGTGACCAGATCAAGAGGCTTGATATACTGGAGCACCCTCGTGATATCTTCGTCCAAGCCTGTGGTCTCCACAGTAAGAAAAATCATCGTCGAACTGCTGAGTGCGTCGATGCTGGTCCAAATGCCAGAGCCTAAACCATTGTGCAGGATAATCAAACGCACGAATACGTCTTCCACTCCTGGGATTGCCATGGCAGGATCATCGCCCTCATCGCCCGTCAAGTCGCCGGATACTAGAGAGACCGTTGCAAATATAATGGCTTCTGTAGCATCCAGAACCGTATCATAGTACCCTGCCGCCGCATGAATTGCGCTCAAGGTAGGCGCGGTAAAGAAGAGGTTGTAGGTTACTCCGCTAGTATAGTAATCTTCCGAAACAATCAAAGCGCGAAGCGTGGGATTGGCTGTCAACGTCGTTAGATGTGTGGTGAGTGATGCACCACTTTCTCCGGTTCCCAAAAACGTAATTTGTCCGCTGTTCGAGGATACAATGCCTTCACGTTCGTTGGCATTCGGCATGGAGTCTCCATCAGAATCAACCGGGGTTGAGACATTGATGGTCACCATGACATCTTGAGAGGCCGAACCGAGTTGACTAACATTGTAATAATCATCTGCAGTAGCCATTGCCTGCACTGTGGCTGTATACGTACCAGGGCCTTCAAATTCGCTGCCATCCGTCAAGTCAACCGTACC
>JAYGCN010000107.1:0-1522 GCA_046583315.1 Candidatus Hydrogenedentota bacterium | reverse complement strand
GATAGAAGTCATGTCAGGCGTACTGGGAGTGGTGCCCGGTGCGAGCACCGTCATTCCAGCACCGATGTATCATGCGGCACCCAACGCTTTTTCGATTTTTGCCGTGCAGCTTAAAACATTTTGCGTGATCATGCCCCGATTCGATGCGGAGGATTTTTTGCGTATTGTGGAGCAGAACAAGATTTCTCATGTGCAGATGGTGCCGACCATGTTCATACGTTTGCTGAAACTACCCGAAGAAATTCGCAACAAATATGACATTTCATCGCTTGAATACGTGATTCATGATGCTGCACCATGCCCACCACAGACCAAGAAAGCGATGATCGACTGGTGGGGCCCCATTAGTCATGAATACTACGGCAGCACGGAGATGAGCGCGGTGACGGTGTGTTCGTCGGAAGAGGCGTTGAAGTATCCCGGTACGGTTGGCAAGGCCCTTGAACGCTCAATTGTGAAAATTCTCGACGATGACGGCAATGAATTGCCCGCGAACGAAATTGGAAACGTCTATGGAAATCTGCTGACCAATACGGATTTCACCTATCAGAACGACGACGAAAAGCGGGCGGACATGGATGTTGACGGGTTGCTCTCGTGTGGGGATATCGGTTATCTCAATGAAGACGGCTTCTTGTTCCTGTGTGATCGCGCGTCCAACATGATTATCTCCGGCGGCGCGAATATTTACCCCGCGGAGATCGAGTCGGTCTTGATTGAAATGGATGGCGTGAAGGACTGCGCTGTGTTCGGAATTCCCGATGCGGATTTCGGGGAGAAAGTCGCGGCAATCATCGAGCCGGAGTCGGAGAACGGAATTAGCGCCGACGCGGTCCAGGCGTTTCTGCGCGAACGCATCGCGGGCTACAAAGTGCCGCGCCATATTGAATTTAGAGACAACCTTCCCAGGGAAGATTCCGGGAAGTTGTTTAAACGCAAATTGAAAGACGAATTTTGGAAAGATTCGGGCCGCGCGATTTAGGGGCGGCTAGAAAACAGGGAGCGATAACATGGATTTGAACTTTACAACGGAGGAAGAAGCGTTCCGCGTGGAAGTCCGTGAATGGATAGACGAAAACCTGCCGGAGGTGTTTCAGGGAGGGCGCGGTTCGGGTACTCGAGCCGACCGTGATCTCTGGTACAAACGTCTCGGAGAAAAGGGATGGTTATGCCATTCCTGGCCGAAAGAAGCGGGCGGCCCAGGCTGGTCGCTTGCGAAACAATATATATACAAAGCCGAAGCGAGCCGACGCGGTGCTCCGGGCGGCGACATGGGTGTGACGATGATCGGCCCATTGCTCATTGAATACGGCACGCCTGAGCAGAAGGCGCGTTATCTGCCCAAAATCACGAGCGCCGAGGAAATGTGGTGCCAGGGGTATTCTGAACCCAATGCGGGGTCGGATCTTGCCAATCTTTCGCTCAGGGCGACACGGGATGGGGATGACTATGTGTTGAATGGCCAGAAAACCTGGACGAGTTCCGCACATGATAGTGATATGATTTTCATCCTCACGCGCAC
>JAYGCN010000077.1:0-12092 GCA_046583315.1 Candidatus Hydrogenedentota bacterium | reverse complement strand
ATTTACGAAGTCGAAGGGGCCAAGGACTGCGCCATCGAAATCAACAGCTTCTCCAAAGAAGCCGGCTTCACGGGTGTGCGCCTCGGCTGGACCGTGGTGCCCCAATCGCTCATCGGCGAAGATTCCGAACCCGGTCAAATCAACAAGCTCTGGTTGCGTCGTCAAACCACCATGTTCAACGGCGCGTCCAACGTCGTGCAGTACGGCGGCCTAGCCATCATGTCCGAACAAGGCCAACAGGAATGTCAGGAACTCATCGCCTATTACATGGCCAACGCAACATGCATCAAACAAGCCCTTGAAGCCATGGGCATCACCTGCTTCGGCGGCGTGAACGCGCCCTACGTGTGGCTCAAGACCCCCGGCGGCGTTAGCTCATGGGAATTCTTTGACCAGTTGCTCAACGAGACCCATGTCGTCGGCACACCGGGCTCAGGCTTCGGACCCAGCGGCGAAGGCTACTTCCGATTAAGCGCGTTTGGACATAAAAAAGACATCCAGACCGCGGTCGATAGCATCCAGAAAAACCTGCAACTCTAATTGTGCGAATTAACCTGCGAAAAGTGCGCTAAGCCGTTTATTTTCAGCAACTTGGTGTTGATAGAAGTCAACGCCCGTGCTAGAATGGCTCCATAGACTATCGCTATTCAGGAGAACTCCTATGTCCCGCTCAAACACTCAAAAACGCGGATTCACCCTCGTTGAACTGCTCGTTGTCATTGCCATCATCGGAATCCTCGCCAGTTTCACGTTTGTCGGAATGGGGCGCTATTTCCGCATGGCAAAGACAACAAAGACGGTCGACGCCATTCGTCAACTCGAGACTGAGATGACAGCGTATTACGTTGATCACAAGAGCTATCCTCCAGCGTACGGATTCCTGACAAAAGACGCCTTCTCGGAATTGACTCCCGCTGAGCGTGCGGCATTGGATCCGGACGATCCTGCGGGCCAAGAGTGGTTTGTATCGGAACACTATATGTACGCGCTCGAATTAGCCGGTAGCGTTGAGCACTTTGACGTATTCGGACTCGAAACGTCTGATACTGATTACAATAACTGGACCGACGTTCTGGAATACTATCCGGTCGACGCACAAGGCAGGCCCACTGGCAAGGACGACGATATCGACTGGCGCAACAATACAGTCATTATTGGACAGCGACCTTTCATCTATGTTCCGGTCAATCTTCGTCAATTCCGCAAGATGAAGAAGTATTGGGATGAAAACAGCGACGGGTTTCCCGATTTTCACAATAACAGTTCTCCACTGGATGCCGATATTACACAGGGTAAGATGTCGTTTCCGCCGGCATCTTACGATGCCTTCGCGTTGGTGAGTGTCGGAGCCACAAACAACACTCAAGGACTAATTTACGGCTACGGCAGTGATATTGATCGGCTTGATGCAAGCGATTACGACAAAGCCTACCTCTATCATATCGCCGCACTTGCCACGTTTTATATGCTGACTCGCGATTCTGATGACAATGGCGTAAATGACTTTGATCACAATGGGCGCAGGACAGGCGAAGAAGATACTCATCTCTTTCCATACTCACCGCGCACGGATCGAGATGGCAATCTGCTGCCCAAACGCGGCCTGGGTATTGACGGGCCAATCTACCGCATCTTTAAATAGACGCGTTGCAGTCTAAAGTTTCATCGCCATGTGAATCGTGTCGTCATCGCGGTTCAACTCGTGAAAGCCGTAGTTGATGTAGAACCCGTAGGCGGGATCATTGGTGACGGCCATGCCGAGATGCACGCCTGGCGAGCCTTTATCCCGCAATGCCTGAATCAGCATTTCCATCAACTTTCCACCCATCTTCTTGCCCTGTGCACGCTCAACGATATCAATGTGCAGATGCGCGGGATAATCTGGAAACAGTTCCGGTTCGCGAGGATGATGGATGATGTGTTGCAACTGCTGATCGGGTGTCCAACTGGATCGCGCACCAGCCGGATCCTCGTATTCCTCACGCAGTTTCGCCAGCCACTCGTCATTCATCCGACGGTAGAACGCTTCAGAATCCAGTGCCCCCAAGGTGTACCCGCAGACGCCTTCATCATCCTCCAGCACGAAGGCCAGATCGGGCTGATAAATCACGTAGGGACCCGTGTAGATATGCCCCAGCAACAACGGGTCCTCGAAAATCTTCGTCGCATCCTGCCCGGCATCGCCTGTCTCCAGACACACGCGATACACCGCGTCAAAGTCCTCGGGCCCATACGGGCGAATCCTATAAGACATACGCTACACCTTTTATGTGCCCTTCTTTTCTTTCTGATGAAGAAAGAAAAGAAGCAAAAGAAAGACTGACGGATACTGCGTATCCTCAATATCAACAGATGCCCTCTCATCAGGAAATACAACGTATTTCCTAGTCTCTATTGGTCTTACCTTTGCTTATCAAAGAAAAAGTAAGGGGTTCGATAATAATGGAGTACACTGTTTGGAAACAAGATTTACAAAGAGGAAATTTACGATGAAACGATTTGCTTTGGCTGTGATTACATGCTTGCTGGTGTGTGGATGGAACGTCGCTGACGCGGCCCGTAGCGAGACCGGTACCGCCCGTCTGTCGCAAGGCCCCATGGTCGGCACGGTTTCCCCGACCGAAGCCTTGATCTGGATGCGCGTGGGTGGCGAATTCCCGACGCGTGTGCGCTATAAAGAAGCGGGCGCTTCAGGACCCAATCGTCGTTCAGACTCCATCACCGCCTCCATCGACAACGATCTCATTGTCGTGCATACCCTGACCGGCCTCAAACCGGGAGAAACCTACGAATACACCATTTCCGTCAACGGCGGCAACGACGCCTACATCGGCGACATCATGCCCTTCACCTTTTCCACCGCGCCGGACCCCGAAGCCAAAACCCGATTCACCGTCGCCATCGGATCGTGCCAGCGATGGCAGCGCGACCAGAATCAGCCCATCTGGAAGGTGGTCAGTAAACTCAACCCCGACCTCTTCATCTGGACCGGCGACAACATCTATGGCGACTCCCTCGTGCCGGAAGTTCTCGCCGAAGAATACCGACGCATGCGCGACGTGCCGAATTATCGACCGGTGATGCGTAACATTCCCCAGCTGGCGATTTGGGACGACCATGATTTCGGCCTGAACGATCACGACCGCACGAATCCGATCAAAGACGAGGCACTCAAGGTCTTCAAACAATACTGGGCCAATCCGTCGTATGGCCTGCCCGACACGCCCGGTGTCTTCTTCAAGTACAGCTACGGCGGGGTCGATTTTTTCATGGTGGACTGCCGTTATTATCGCGATCCCAACGACGCACCAGATACCGAAAGCAAAACGATGCTCGGCAAGAAGCAGATGGCCTGGCTGCAAAAAGAACTCAAAGCGAGCACGGCCCCCTTCAAAGTATTGATGTCCGGAAGCGGCTGGACCAAAGCGAAAGGCCCCGGCGGCGACTCCTGGGCGGCGTATCTGCATGAACGTGACCGCCTCTTCCAATACATTGTTGATGAAGAAATCACGGGCGTCATCACCGTCTCCGGCGATACCCACGTGGGCGAGCTCAACGCCATCCCCTTCTCCGACAAAGGCGGCTACGACTTCTACGATCTGGTGAGTTCACCGCTCGCCCAGAGTTCCGGCGACGGATGGAAGAATCGATTTCCCGAAGCGCGACTTCGTGCAGGATTCTCGCGCGAGAATGTCGGGCTGCTCACCTTCGACATGACAGGCGATGTGCCGACGCTTACCTTCAATCTCTACGACGTGCACGCCTATCCTGCGTGGGAGCCCTTCGTGATTCGTGCGGATCAACTGGTAAACGGCGTGGAATCCTGGCGGGGATTGTCTACTTTCGACAAATAGTGTGATTACAGCGCGCTGACTTCGTCGGAAAGTTTCGCCACCAATAAATCGGCCTCTGATTGCGATTCATGTTGCACCATCACCCGCACAATGGGTTCGGTGCCCGAAGGTCGAATCACGACACGGCCTTTTCCAGCCAACTCGGCTTCCGCACGCTCGGTGATCGCGTCCAGTTTATCCTGCGACGGTTTTCCCTGCCCATTCAATGGGATACTCTGATGCGCTTCTGGCATCGCTTCATAAACCGATGCCAATTCGGATAGTTTTTTTCCTTTTCGAATCAGCACGGCCAGCATTTGCAACGCCGTAATCAATGCGTCGCCCGTCGTGTTGTGTTCAAGCATAATCACGTGACCCGACGATTCGCCGCCGAGCAACATACCGCCTTCACGCATCGCTTCCACCACATAACGATCACCCACGCGCGTGTGTAAAATTTTTCCGCCGAGCGGAGCGATCGCATTGGCGAGCCCCCCGTTGGCCATAATGGTCGTGACAATCGTTTTCGTCGGCAACAACTCCCTTTCCAGCAAATCCACGGCCAGAATGCTGATGAGCGCATTTCCATCAAGTAAGGCGCCGGTCTCATCGGCAAACACGACCCGATCACCATCCCCGTCGAAGGCAATTCCCAAGTCGGCTTTCTCCCCGGACACATGCCGCTGCATCACCATCGGCTCCATCGACCCGCAGGAATCGTTGATGTTTTTACCATCGGGCGCATCGCCAATCGAGATCACTTCGGCACCCAGTTCACGTAAGGCGTTCGGTCCAACCTTATAAGTCGCTCCGTGCGCGCAGTCCACAACAATCTTCAAGCCATCCAGGCGCATGCCCTTGGGAAAGGTCGATTTGGCGTATTCAATATAGCGTCCGACAGCGTCGTCAATACGTTTTGCCCAACCGATTCTATCCCCCGTCGGTCGCATGTTATCCAGCACGTCGCTTTTGACCAAATGTTCAATTTCGTCTTCCACATTATCGGGCAGTTTGAATCCGTCGGGGCCAAAAAATTTGATCCCGTTGTCTTCATAAGGGTTGTGCGACGCAGAAATCATGATAGCCGCATCGGCGCGCAGACTTCGCATGATATACGACACGCCGGGTGTCGGTAGCGGCCCCACCAGTTCGACATTCACGCCCATCGAACACAGTCCTGCCGTCAACGCATTCTCCAGCATGTACCCCGACTTCCGCGTATCCTTGCCAATCAGAATGGTGTGTGGTCGATCATCCTGCTGAAAATAGTATCCCGCCGCACGCCCAACCTGCAACGCCGTCTCCACGTTCATCGGATACACATTCGCTTTGCCGCGAATGCCGTCCGTTCCAAAAAGTCGATCAGTCAATGTCGATCCTTCCCATGACCGCGTCGGTCATGCGTGCCACCTTGGCCATCGCAGCAACATCGTGTACCCGTATCGCGTCCGCACCATTCTGAATCGCGATCGCCACCGTTGCCGCTGTCCCCTCACTTCGATTGTCCACATCCGCGTCCAGCACCGCCCCGATCATCGACTTGTTTGAAGTCCCTATCAGTATCCGGCATCCGATTTCGCGCAGTTCGCCCAATCGATTCAATATCTCTAGATTATGCTGAACCGTCTTCCCAAAACCAAACCCAGGATCAATCCAGACGTTTTCCCGATCGATTCCCGCATCAATGGCACACTGGACGCGTTCCTCGAAAAAGGCACGAAGTTCATCCATCACATCATCATACTTAGGCGCGTCCTGCATGGACTCCGGTGTACCCTGCATGTGCATGAGTACACATTCCACGTCGGTCTCAGCAACAACGCTCGCCATCGCCCTATCACCCTGGAACGCGGTAATATCGTTCACCATCGTCGCCCCGTGGGCAATCGCCTGACGCGCGGTCTCGGCGCGATAGGTATCGACGGACAATAGCGCATCCGTTTTGCTCAACACACCCAATGCCGGCAACACGCGCTCCAGTTCCTCTTCAAGACCAACAGGTTTTGCACCCGGACGTGAGGATTCGCCCCCAATATCGAGAATGTGGGCACCTGAGGCAATCATCTCAAGACCCCTTTTGTGAATCACCGCTTCCGATTGAACACGGCTCGGCCCAAAAAAAGAATCCGGTGTTACGTTGAGCACACCCATGACCCGGGTCTGTGTGGCGGATAGGATCCCTGTCGAATTCATGCGTGTTCCCCGTTCAGGGATTAAGCAGTCCCCGGTACGATGTCGCCTGGTGGCGGCGCATCATCGTTCAGCTCAGGCCCGGAAGGCGTAGCCGTGGAATCGGTCTCGGTCTCCACAACCTCTTCCTTGGCGGCCACTTGCACCGGCTCCTTATACTCTTCACGTTCAGGAAGAATGTCCGGGCCACCGACGCGAGTAATAATTTCATCCAGTTGTTTGCCGTCCAGCGTCTCGCGTTCCACGAGTGCTTCAGTAATGGCATCAAGAACCGCGCGGTGTTCAGTCAACATGGCCTTGGCATCAGCATAAGCATCTTCGAGCATGGCGCTTATTGTCTTGTCCACCGCCGAGGCAGTCGCTTCAGAATAATCCCGCTCCTTGGAGAAATCGCGCCCAAGAAATACTTCGCGGTTCGATCCGAAAGCAATCGGTCCCAAGGCGCTCATGCCCCATTCACAGACCATCGAGTGCGCCTGACCCGTGGCCATCTGCAAATCGCCCGCAGCACCACTGGTGAATTCGTCGTACACAATTTCTTCGGCCGCGCGACCACCCATGGCGACCCGCAACATGGCAAGCGCGTACTTCTTGGCAATATTATGACGATCCTCTTCGGGCAACCAACTGGTCAAACCCAGAGACGGTCCACGAGGAACAATCGTAACTTTGTGTACCGGATCGGCTTCTTCCATCAAGCGACAAACCAGCGCGTGACCCGCTTCATGCACCGCCGTATTGCGTGCTTCTTTTGCGCTAATTACCAGACTGCGACGCTCCGGTCCCATCATGACCCGGTCCTTGGCTTCTTCAAAGTCATGCTTCATGACCACTTCCTGATCACGACGCGCAGCCAACAACGCCGCTTCATTCACCAGATTGGCAAGATCCGCACCGGAGAATCCCGGAGTACCGCGAGCAATCACTCGGGTTTCAACGTCTTCAGCGATGGGCACGTTATTGTTTTCAATATGAATACCCAGAATCGATTCACGACCCTTAATGTCTGGATTCCCGACCATCACCTGACGATCAAATCGGCCCGGCCGCATCAATGCTTTATCCAGCACATCAGGACGGTTCGTGGCGGCCATAAGAATGACACCCTCGTTCGTACTGAAACCGTCCATCTCGACAAGCAGCTGGTTCAGCGTTTGCTCACGTTCATCGTGTCCACCGCCCAATCCCGCACCGCGCTGACGTCCTACGGCATCAATTTCGTCAATGAAAATGATGCACGGAGCATTCTTCTGTCCCTGCGCAAACAAGTCACGTACACGGCTTGCACCGACACCGACAAACATGTCAACGAAGTCAGATGCGCTGATGGCGAAAAATGGAACATTGGCTTCACCGGCAACCGCTCGGGCAAGCAAGGTCTTACCGCAACCCGGAGGCCCGATGAGCAATACACCCTTGGGGATTTTACCGCCAAGTTTCGTGAACTTCTTGGGATCACGCAGAAACTCAATGATTTCCTGCAACTCTTCCTTGGCTTCGTCAACGCCCGCGACATCTTTGAAGGTAGCCATTTTGTCGCCCGGACTGAATCGACGCGCACGACTCTTGCCAAAGGACATCGCCTTGTTGCTGCCACCCTGCATCTGCCGCATCATGAAAAACCAGAAAAGACCGAAAATCAGGATAAACGGCACGAAGGTCCATATAAAGCTCCAGACCGCCGTGTTCTCTGTACGCGTGTCCTGTGGAATATTCTGCGCGGCAAGCTCGGTCCGCCATTCTTCCTTGAACTGATCCGTCTCGAATTCCATCAATGCCTGGCCTTCAACTTCATCCTTGAACTGTACCTTGAATAAATACTGTTCTTCTGGAAGACGCAGGATATCGACTTTATCAACATTGCCTAATTTAAGCTGCTCACTAAAGGTATAAGATGTCAGTACGACCTCATCATCCTTGTTGCCGCCAAAGCTGTAGACACCAAGCAACAAGATGATCAGAATGACAATCCACAATGAAATCTGTTTGAAAATACCACTCATAATATCGTTATGACCTCGTAACCGCCGCAACGCGGCCCCAATTAGAGATGGGAGAACATCCTCCCATGTAAACCATTAACGTTTACTGTAGACTATGGTAACACACGAAACGGGGTCAAACAATCCCAACTAGATTGACCTTGACCCACGCTATCGACCAAAATGTACTGTAATTACAGCGATTATCGCGTAAATATTCATAGTTTTCATACCTATATTTGAAGGAAATGTTTCATGGAATCCACCGCAACAATGCAACGTCTGGCCATCATCATGGCCGGAGGCTCGGGCGAGCGTTTTTGGCCATTGTCACGCCAGCAACACCCCAAACAACTGCTCAGGCTCACTTCTGAGACCAAAAATATGCTCGAAGAAGCCGTCGACAGGCTCGCGCCACTTATCGCGTCAGAGCACATTTTCGTGGTCACAGGAAGACACCTGCTGGATTCCATCATCGCCGCCGAAATCGGCATTCCGAAGGAAAATGTCATCGCCGAGCCGTGCAAACGCGATACAGCCGGTTGTCTTTGTTATGCCGCAGCCGCCATGCGCGCGCGTTACGGTGGCAACGGCTCAAATCTGTCGATGGCAGTCGTAACCGCCGACCACCAGATTGGCGACCCGGACCTGTTTCGGCAAACCGTCGATGCCTCACTTCACATCGCCGAAACCCAGGGCAGCCTCGTCACCCATGGCATCGTGCCCGACCGCCCCGATGTCGGCTACGGCTACATTCAAGGCTCCAGCAATCCCGGCGAGTCCGTACAGGTCGGCGGCATCACACTGCTCAAAGCCGAGGCCTTCCACGAAAAACCCGATGCCTCGCGCGCGCAAGATTTTCTCGACGCCGGTAATTTCTTCTGGAACAGCGGCATGTTCTTCTGGCGGGTCGACTCGTTTGTGGAGGAGTTACGGAACGCGCGACCGGAAATGGCGGAGATCATCGATGGCATGGCGAGCTCCATCGACGCCGGCGACGATACAAAAACTGACGCGCTCTTCGAATCGCTCGAAGGGGTCTCCATCGACTACGCACTCATGGAACACGCCCGGGATGTCATCGTAGCCCGCGCCGAGTATCCCTGGGACGATGTCGGTTCATGGCTCGCCCTCGACCGCACACGCGAGTCAGACTCAGACGGCAACGTGACCTTTGGCGATCCGGTACTGATCGACACGACCAACAGCATTGTCTACAACGGTGTCGGCAAAGACGATATGGCCGTCAGCGTTATCGGTCTGGAGGATGTAGTCGTCGTCGTATCCAAAGACGGCGTGCTCGTCACGCCAAAAGATCAGACGCAAAAAGTCAAACACGCCGTGGCCGCCCTGAAGGCAAGGGGATCAAAGCAGGTCTAACGCTCCCGAATTCCGCAAAAATAATCCACACAGAATCTCCGATCAGGTATATACTGAAATTGAGGGTCAGAGCAACGCGGCTCGGCACAGGTTCCTGCCGGAAAACTTGCGACGTCGGGCATTACAACGCCCAAAACCCACACCGCGACTCTGGCCCCTTCTTTTGCCCATTTTCCCTGACATTTGCTAGACTGTCCGGCGCACCTAACGGGAGCGCATGCGATATAAGTATATATTTATCAATTACTTACAGTTATAAAAAATTCAACGCAGAGATAACCCCTTGTAATATTATCCATTGCGTGTTATAAAGGATAACTATTGACAACGATTCGGGGGGATCCGACTATGGCTCTACGCAATCCTGCTACGTTTATCGATGTTCACACCTCCGATATCGAGTCTCCATCGATATCCCATTTCGAGCGCAACCTGTTGTACGACCGTATAAACGATCTCGAAAAGCGCCACTACAAGCTTATGTGGTCACACCTCACCGTCGGCGTTGCAGTCGCCGTGATACTGCTGATCGAAGGCGCGAGCTTTTTTCTATAGCTACGACGACTGCCCAGGAAAACTTTCGGTTTCACGACCCACAACGTTAGGCATCACAACGCCCAAAACCCACGCCGCGACTCTGGCCTCTTCTCTTGCCTGCGCACATCCAATCCTTACCCGTCAACTATACAGTATGTCACCATCTGCTATGCTCGAAACCTAATCAACGTTGGAAAGGAACGTAACTACGGTGGAAAAAATGATTCCCGATCTTGTTTACGAAGAGGGGTTATGGGTCCCGAAATTGATAGCCGTCATCGTGATCGCGATTGTGTTCACCGTCTTGGCAATGGTCATCAAGAAACTGATTGCACGCGCCTCAGAAAAGTTCAATATGGATACTCACCTGCAAACACTACTGGCACGTACGAGCCAGGCCTGTCTGATAATTTTAGCGGTGATTACTGTACTTGGAACACTGGGTATCGATGTATCTGCGCTGGTGGCAGGATTGGGGCTGACGGGATTCGCGCTCGGATTTGCCTTAAAGGACACCATCTCCAATTTACTCTCTGGATTCCTTATTCTGCTCTATCATCCATTCGAGATTGGAAACAAAATTCGCGTGTCGGGTTTCGAAGGAACCGTTGTATCCATCGATCTTCGCTACACCGAACTGGATTCTGGAGGGGATAAGATTCTTATTCCCAATGCAAAATTATTCACGGACCCGATTACCGTTCTTCGATGATGATGAAGTCTCTTGCTCGCTGGACCGGGCTATACTTTCAGTCCTCGCGGCGCTCGATGTTTGCTCGGAACGCATCAATCGCGGCTGGCTTTTGGTTCCAGCATGCCGACATCAATGCCGGGAGTGTCAATAGGAAATGACTTAGAAAGCGTAAGTGATAATTCGTGCCCGTCAACTTCGTAGCTTCTCAATTCGCGCTTGGTGTACGCGCAACTATTTTCGTCGCACACCCTTATGTGGTCACACTTCAGCGTAGGCCTTGCAGTCATTGTGATATTGGTAATTGAAGGCGCTACTTTTCTCCTATAAGTACACCGAATACCCTCTGCGTAACGATTTCTGCTATATTACGGTTCGATACAAATGCTGGGGGTTACCGATATATGAAACTTAAGGAAGTCTTCTATCTGCTCGGATTTCGTCCGCGCGATCGCGAGTTTGGAAATGAGATCACGGAACACCATCTCGCGAACGATGGTGTGGTGCAGTATGCACAGTGGCTGAGTCCGCGAGAGAAACCAAAGCGAATCGAGCAGTCTACGGTCGATGAACTCAGAACTTTCCTTCAACCCGGAGATGTCGCCATCGATATAGGTGCGCACACGGGAGATTCAACGGTGCCGATGGCACTTGCGGTAGGGCCGACCGGCGCGGTGTAGGCGCTGGAGCCTAACCCCTTTGTGTACCGTACACTCGAACTCAATGCGGGACTGAATGTCGAGAAGATGCGGATCGTGCCGCTCAATTTCGCGGCCATGCCCGAGGACGGAGAATATACTTTTGAATACTCTGATCCCAGTTATTGCAACGGCGGCCTGCATCGGGGTATGAGCCGCTGGAAACATGCGCATGCTTTTCCGTTGAAGGTTCAAGGGAAGTGCCTGGAGTCGTATCTGGAACGGGAACATCCAGAGTGCCTGCCCCGCCTGCGTTACATCAAGACCGACCTTGAAGGTTTCGATTACGAAGTGCTGCTTTCGCTACGTCCTCTGCTGGAACGGACTCGCCCCTATATCAAGGCCGAGATTTACAAACATGCCCCGGAGAAGACTCGAGTCGATATGCTGGAACTTTTCACTACACTCGACTACACCGTTTACCACATCGAGAGTGAAGCTGAATATCGCGGCGAACGCGTAACGCCAGACAATGTGAATCAATGGCGTCACTATGACATCTTCTGCGTCCCGAACGCCGCCGAAGGTTAGTCTTCCCTGCGTTCGATATTCGCTTTGTCGAGATGGGTGTAGCCCCCATCGACATAGATGTGTTGCCCGGTGGTGTGTGATGATCGTTCGGATGCGAGGAAGGTGGCCATGTCGGCGACCTCTGACGATTTTGTCATTCGATTACCGAGCGGTATCAAGCTCGTGATCTTGTCGAGTGTCTCCTCAGCATTCTCAAGCCCGTCCAACCAACTCTCATACTGCGGCGTGAGCACTTCCGCCGGGATGATGC
>JAYGCN010000042.1:0-14869 GCA_046583315.1 Candidatus Hydrogenedentota bacterium | reverse complement strand
CACTTCTGGCCGTGGGAATCGTCACACTCCTGGCATTTCACGTGTTCGTGAATATTGCCATCACATTGGGCATCGCTCCTGTTACAGGAATGCCCTTACCATTTTTAAGCTGGGGACGATCATTTTATCTGACCACAATGTTGTGTGTCGGTGTACTGCTCAGCATTCACGCCCGACAAGGGTTCTTTGACCGCTAAGGTCATCATAAAGGTATACTATCCAAATGAAAGAATATGTAATTAACGTAAATCCACTCGAGACCCGCATCGCGTTGCTCGAGGACAAACGTCTCGCAGAACTCACCATCGAGCGCGAAGAACAACGAAGCGTCGTAGGGAATGTCTATAAGGGCCGCGTCGATTCTGTCGTGCCGGGCATCCAGGCCGCATTCATCGATATTGGACTTGAACGAAACGGCTTTCTCTACGTAGGCGATATCGCCGGTGTCGAGGGAACCGGTGACTTCGATGCCGAAGATTCGTCCGCCAAACCCAAACGTCGAACGCGCAAGACGAGTCGCCAGCCCATTGAGAAGATTCTCAAAAAGGGTCAGTCGATCATGGTGCAGGTGCAGAAAGACACGCTGGGCAGCAAAGGCGTACGGCTGACCAATTTCGTGACGCTCCCGGGGCGCTACGTGGTATTGATGCCGACTGTGACCCAAATTGGCGTGTCACGTAAAATTTCATCTCCCAAAGAGCGGGACCGATTGAAAAGTACACTCCGCTCATTCCGACGCAACAAGAAATACGGCCTTATCATTCGCACGGCGGGTGAGGGTAAACCCAAAGACGAAATCATCGCCGATTTGCGCTACCTGAATAAGTTGTGGGACAAGACGAAACGCAAAATGGAGCGTGCCAAGAATACGGTATTGCTTCGGGAAGAGTTTAACCCGATTCTCAAGAAGGTGCGCGATACTTTTACCGATGATATCGACCGATTGACCATTGATGACGAGGCCCAATACAACCAGATTGTCGATTTCCTTGATATTTTCGCACCTCACCTAAAAGAACGTTGTCGCTTGTACACGGCGAAACGTCCAATCTTCGACAAACTCGGGATCGAAAACGAAATCGAAAGCGCATTGGACCGTAAAGTGTTCCTGAAGAGCGGGGGGCACATCTGCATTGACCAGACCGAGGCGTTGATTGCCATCGACGTGAATACCGGCAAGTTTACTGGGCGCAAGAATCTTGAGGACACCGTGTACAAGACGAACCTGGAAGCGGCTGACGAGATTGCGCGCCAGATGAGGCTTCGCGATTTGGGTGGTATTATCGTGGTCGACTTTATCGATATGGAGTATCACTCCCACCGCAAGAAGTTGCTGGAACGATGCCAGGACGCGGTCAGTATGGACAACGCCAACATTACGGTCTCCGATGTTGGCGAGCTGGGCATGATCGAGATGACGCGCAAACGGGTGAAACACAATCTCGTGAGTGCGCTGTCCCAACCGTGCCCCTATTGCGAGGGCAGCGGCGTCGTGCGATCGGTAACGACGATGACCTTTGATACGTTGCGCAGGCTCCAAAAATTATTCTGTAAATCGAAAGAGAAACGTGTGATCTTGCAGGTACATCCCGATGTGGCGCGACGACTTCGATTCGAAAACAAAAACTTATTGGACGATCTTGCCGAACGTTTCGAGCGCGAGATTGCGGTGGAGTCGGTTTCTGATTTCCACGTGCACGATACGAAGGTGATTAGCGCGCGAACACGGAATGAAATCGCATCTCTTGCTTAAAGGGGGTGAAGCATGCGTGAATGGATAGTGTGGACGATTGCAATTGGGCTGCTGACTGTCGTATCGGGGGGCATCACCGTCGTGGCTGAAATGGTGTTGCATCGCCGCAAACAGGAACGCTACGACGCATTGCATCGTGAGATGGGGTTGGACGCCAACGATCCCGAACCGCCACGTTCTTAATCGCGAAAGGGGAATTGCTCGATGGATGGTCTGGATTTCGCGGGAAAACTGATGGTCTCGCTGGGTGTGGCCTGCGCCGTCTATGCGCTCACCTACGCCGTCTTGATTTGGCGCGGTCATTTCGAGGTGGACGACGTGCTCGAAGACTTGACCGAAGATGACGATCGGGAGTTGTAACTACGCGGTCGTGTTATTCGACCACGGTCAACAGATCGGATTCAGTATCGAGGCCCGGATCTTCCGCCTGAAGACGATTGAGTTCAACCTCCGCACGTTGTGCCACGTACGAACCGGGGAATTTCGCGAGTTGTTCTTGATAGGCTTTGACGGCCTCGCCAACGGCCCCATTTTTTTCGTGGCATTGGCCGATGTTGAAGGGCTGGCGACGCGCGGCGAATGAATCCGGCCACGTCGTCATGATTTCTGTGTAGACCGAGACGGCACCGGCGTAGTCACCTTCGATTTCGCGAATAGTGCCCAGGCCTTCTAGGGCGTCCGGCGTAAATTCAAAGTCGGCGTTATTTTCGCGCAGATCGGTAAACGCGATCTCCGCCGTGGCATAATCTTCAGCGTCCATCGCCGTGAAACCTTGCAGGTAACGCGCTTCGGCTGCATACTTCGAGCCGCTGTCCGCTACAACACCCAATGCCGCGATGCGTTCCGTCGGATCGTCGACGTCCATCGCCTCGGCATAAACGGACGCTTGCTCCTGCGCCTCGAGGTCGGTGTTCAATCGAAACAATGCGCTGCCGATAAAGACACCTAGTACAATAACAACCGAGGCGATATACATGCCCGGGTTTTCTTGAACATTTTTAATGATCGATTTGATTCCCGACGTGCCTTCGAGAGGGGCATCGGTGTCGTGCGTGGTGCTGCTGGCCATGAGGTACTCCGTTTTACGGTTTTCGTGTCGTGTTTGGGTTTATAAGGGGGGTGTTTGAAGTGGGTTGCTCGATAAAGGGCCTGAACCTGTGTCCGGCGTATAATTTAGAATGAGTAAGGTGCTGCGATTCGCGATGCCCGTTGGTTGCGTAGTCACCCACAAGCGTATTCCGGGGCGGTTGAATTCGAGGATCACGCCGTTGGCCTGCAATGCCGTTTCCAGCGACCAGCCCAGGTTCGCACATTCGCGAATGTAAAACTGGGCCACGTTGTTCGGGGAGTCTTTCACCGTGTAGACCATGCGACCAATCTGTAGCGAATTCGATTCAAAGGTGTAGGTGCGTTCGGTGTCTTCCTTCGCGCCTTTGGGCACAGGAACATCATCGAATCGACGCGGTGCAGTAGCCGCACCGCCATCGGTCTGGAGTAACTCGTTGGCCAACTCCTCATCCGAAGTATTGCGGGAAAACGGACCCGTCTGGCACGCGCACAGCGTAACCGTGAGCAAAAGCATACTGGCAATAGCTCGTATCATGACGTTTTTCTCCCAAACGGACCTGTTTCGCACCTTAAAACGGGCCTATGATAGCACGGTGGACCCGATTAAAACCAGAATCGGGACTATTCGGGAGGCATCTGCAGAAACAAACCGCGAACCGCCTTCTTATCCGCAGATTACGCCGATGAACGCAGATTACGAAACAGAAAACAGCGAATTCTTCACGCAGAGGCGCAGAGACGCGGAGAGAAGTACTTTAGTTGAGTACGCGCTGGAATTCGACGTGTTCGTGTATTGGATCGCCTTCCTCGTCCAGGGAGCCGTGATCGTCTTCCAGATTCTGGCCGAGGGAGTAGACTTCGTAACCGTCGTCGGTGATGGTATAGTGGAGTGCTTCGCCGGTCATCGCGTCCATGGGAATCGACTTGGTGAATTCCGGGACAAGGTCGTCCAGAGATTCAGGTAGCGCGCCGTGCCTGCGGCGGTATTGTTCGATCTGGAGGCCAGCGCGAAGGACGGTGGTACGAGCACGGTGCTGGAAGGGGAAAGATTTCATTTTTCTAAGGCTGTCGATTGACTCGCGAACGGAAAATTCATGATTTGGTGGAAACGGAGGCTCGCCCGAGATAAGGGTCCCCTCTTCAGCTGATGAGAAGAATTCTGATTCTATGAAGGTGAGATATTGCTGAGTTCCTTCCGCATGAAATTGTTGATTGGAAACGTAGGTTGTAGTTAACGGAGTAAATACAAATTTATAGGTTTCAACGTTCAGGACAACGTTCAGGACAATTTTGAAAAACGAATCTGTGCTCAACTCGTCCGTGAGCAGAATAAGTTTCTTTCCCAAGGAAAAGTAATCTCCCGTCATCACGTAGTCTCCGAGCACGTTTCGTTGAAAGTATAAATTTACAAGCGACGGTTCGTTGATATCGAGTAGTCGTTGCAACTGGAGATCGGTAACTTCATATCTTTTGATCATTTCTCGTGTGGTTCCGAAGCCGATACCACGAATCGCTTCAGCGACGAGCGCGCTGATTATCTCTGGATATTGTGAAATCATTTTACTTAACCACAAAGTGGTTTCGATGGAGTCGATGGCTTCATCCATCTGCCCAACTCCAGCGTAATAATGGGCTTCTTCAGTCAAATATCGCGCAGTTTCCCGGTAGCTTGAATGAACCCTATAGCGGTCGAAATCGATATAGCCGTTTGTGACTTTGGGGCGATACTTCTCAAGGTGCCGCGAGTCGTGGAGGATTCGAAGACTTTCCTGATTGGCATCAAGCATGATTTTGATGTCAGCGAGGATTTCGGGTGGGTAGGTGCCGTAGTAGTCATTACGCCAACAACAGTCGCTGGAAAACGCCAACAACAGTCGCTGGAAACCGGGAGTTGTAGGTCTTCGGGGAATTCCCACGTCATTTTGTTCATTGCTTCTTGAATAGGGATTGCGGCATTCTCGGCTGGATCGTCCACAGCGTCCCATGCGCGAAGTTCTTCCATCGTAGTGGGGTATCCCAGTGCACGGAAGTCGGCTTGGGCTTGTCGGTATCCGTACCAGGAGTTTGTGGTGATCGCAATCAGGATGAGCAGGGCGACTACGGCGAATCGGAATGTCCATTTGAGGATTCGTTTGATCATGTGTGTTCCGCAGTGTCAATGGCTGATGGTACTGTACGGGGATAGTACCATCGGGGATGGGGAATATTCATTTCCAGGAAAACAATGTGGCGCGCGCTATTCAATCTGCGTGAATCGGCGTAATCTGCGGATGAAAAGCGGTTTTCGGTTTCGTCCTTTGTGGCTCTTCGTGTCTTCGTGATGGATAAAACCGTGGGGAAAGTTTGGCTTATAGTAGTCGCAGATTCATGGCGGGGCCGACGTCGTTTTTCCATTCTTTGTGGATGATGGAGAACATGGCGGTGTGGCGGATGTGGCCGTCCCACATGAGCATGTGGTTGCGCAGGACGCCTTCTTTTTTGGCACCGATGCGTAGAATGGCTTTTTGGGAATTTTCGTTTCGACTGTCGGTTTTGAGTTGCACGCGGAGTGCACCGAGGTCGTCGAAGGCGTGTTTCAGTAGTAGGTATTTGCATTCGGTGTTGACGAAGGTGCGTTGGTATTCGAGGCCGACCCAAGTCCAGCCGATTTCGAGTCCGCGGTGGGGGCGTTGCACATCGATGAAGCGTGTGGAGCCGACCGCTTTTCCGTCCTCGGCGTGAATGATGGCGAAGGGCATATCGCCGACGGCTTTGGCCTGGTCGAGTGCACCCCGGATGATGGCGCGCATGTCATCGATGCCTTCGGGCGCTTTGCAGGGCATGTAGTGAAAGATGTTGGGGTGGCCGAGCGTGTCGGCGAGGTCAATGGCATGGTCGAGAGACAGTGGAACCAATGTGACGCGCGGACCCTCCAGCGTAATCGGTTGAGGAGTGAATCGACCGGGCATATCGTCTCTCTCTATAGTGTCAATACAAAGTGTTGACACTATTAATACCCTAAATGATCAACTCGATCAAGTGCGGACCCTGATTATTGATTGAATTCGTCAAGTTTTTCTGGAATTCCTCAATATTTTGAGGTTGGTAGGCGGGTACACCGAAGCCTTCGGCCAGTTTACACCAGCTGATGTCCGGATTGGAGAGGTCGGTGAGGGAGGTAGCGACGGGGCCGGGATTCTCGATGCCTGCGCGGGCGAGTTCGGTTTGAAGGATCTGATATTTCCGATTGGCGAAGATTATTGTTGTGACGTTGAGGCTTTCGCGGGCCTGAGTCCAGAGCGCTTGTACGGTATAGAGTCCACCGCCGTCGCTTTGCAGCGCGATCACGGGGCGATCGGGACAGGCGACGGCAGCTCCAGCCGCGACGGGCGGTCCCATTCCGATGCCGCCACCGGTGAGAAAGAGTGAACTGTGCGGATGGGCGGATTGGGTATTGTAATAGATGGGCGCGCCGCTGGAGCCGGAGGTGTCGGAGATGATGGCGTTTTCGGGTAGTGCTCGGGCAATGGCGGGGCCGATCGATTTTCGGTTGATCGATCCTGTCGGTGCATCGGGGATCAGTAGTTCCTGGCAGATGGGAGTGAGTGAAGCGGCGTTGCAGCCTTCCTCGAGTGAACGTAGCGCGTCGACGGTGTCGTGTTCACGTTGCGCGAGATTGATGACGGCGCACCCTTCGTGCACGAGGTCGCTGGGGATGCCTTCGTATTTGAAAAAGGAAACCGGGTGGGTGTAGGCACCGATGAGGATGAGGGTGTTGAAAGGCGCGATGCGTTCCTGCACCATTTCGGGGAAGTAGGGGAGACGTTTTATTGCGGGTATCCCAGCACCGCGATCCATACGCGCAGGAAAACAGGAGGAGAAAATGGTGCAGCCCGTTTTCTGTTCGATACGGCTGGCGATTTCGAGGCCTTCTTTACGCAGTGCGCGACCGTTGATGATGATGGCGGTGGTGGCACCGGGATTTTCGAGAGCACCCAGCGCGTTCTTGAGCACGTCACTGTCCAGGGCAGGTGCATCGGGAATCGGAGTCGGTTCGTGAACCACCGTGGTCTCGTCGCGCATGGTGTCGGCAGGTGTGATGAGCGTAGTCACGTTGCCGGGCATAGTGGAGGCCTGCGAAATGAGGCGGGAGATGTCCTCCCCTACGGTATCTGCGGATTCTGAAGTGTGTACGACGTTCGACACGGGCGCGGCCATGGTCGCGATGTCGGAGGTGAGCGGCGCATCGTATTTAACATGATCGACGGGGTGATCGCCGACGAGATTGACGACGGGGGATTGTGCGCGGCGTGCATTGTGGAGATTCGCGATGCCGTTGCCGAGTCCTACGCCGAGATGCAGCAGGGTCATGGCGGGGGCATCGGTCATGCGACCGAATCCGTCGGCCATTCCCGTGCAGACGCCTTCGAAAAGAGCGAGCACGGTTTTGACCTCGGGGGTATTATCGAGTGCTTTGACGAAATCCATCTCGGTGGTTCCGGGATTGGCGAAACAAGTGGCGACGCCGGATTTTAGGGCGGATTGCAGTAAACTTTCAGCTCCAGTCATGAATGGCTTCCTGTATTGATGTTTTACGTGTTGATTCGATAGAGTACAGCGTTAGATTCTACTCAATTTGTCAACGAGAATCACGGTGGAGGTTACCTTAATGTTTGCACGACTATTCAAAGTGACGGGTGGCTTGACGCTGATGGTGGCGATCGCGTTGCAGGGTACTGTTTTTGCCGAGGCAGCCGGACTCCAGCGCACGGCCCTGGACCGCTATGTGGCGGAGCCGGATGATCACTATAGATATGAGATCGTGAATACGATTGATGGCGATGGCTACACGACGTTCATTGTCGATATGACCTCGCAGAAGTGGCTGACGGAGAAGGAAGTCAACAAACCCATTTGGAAACATTGGATGGTCGTGATTCGTCCGGATACGGTCGCCAGCGATATCGGATTTTTGTATATTTCGGGTGGGGGCAACGAACGTGATGCACCGGGTGGTCCCGGGGAAACCGATGTTGCGCGCGCGCTGTCGAGTCAGACGGTTGTGACGACTCTGTATCAAATTCCGAGTGAACCGCTGATATTTGTCGGGGACGAAACGCGCACGCGTACCGAAGACGCGATCATTGCGTATACCTGGGACAAGTATCTGCGCACAGGGGACGAGAAATGGCCTTTGCGCCTGCCGATGACCAAGGCGGCGGTGCGTGCGATGGATACTGTGACCGATCTGATGGCCTCGGAGGTGGGCGGTAGCATCGACGTGAGTCAGTTCGTGGTCGCGGGTGGATCGAAACGCGGTTGGACGACGTGGACGACGGCCGTGGTGGATGACCGTGTGGTTGCGATCATGCCGATTGTGATTGATATGCTCAACGTAGTCGAATCCTTCAAGCATCATTATCAGGTTTATGGGCGTTATGCGAATGCCGTCGGCGATTACACGGCGATGGGTATCATGAAATGGATGGGAACGCCGGAGTATGACGCCTTGTTGGATATCGTTGAACCCTACGAGTATCGCGATCGCCTGAAACTTCCAAAATTCTTGTTGAACTCAACAGGCGACCAATTTTTCATTCCGGATTCCTGGAAATTTTATTGGGATGATCTCGTGGGCGAAAAACATGTGCGCTATGTGCCGAACGCGGATCATGGCATGGGCGGCACGGACGTTTTGGAGAGCGTGGATGCCTGGTATCACGCGATCGTGCACAATGTGAAGATGCCGCGTTATTCCTGGGATGTGGCTGAGGACGGCACGATTACGGTGCTGAGTCTGGATGAGCCGACCGAAGTATTGTTGTGGCAGGCGCACAATCCGGAGAACCGGAATTTCATGAAGGACATCATCGGGCCCGCGTATCAGAGTACGCCGCTGGAGGAAGTGGAACCGGGCAAGTACGTTGTGAAACTGGATCCGCCGGCAAGTGGATTCACGGCGTATTACATCGAGATGAGTTATCCAAGCGGCCTGACCGTGCCGTTCAAATTTTCCACGGGTACCAAGGTCGTCCCGGACGTCGTGAACCATAAATGGAAGAAGGCTTCGAAGAAAGATCGCATGGAAGAACCGAGACATCGATAGGCGGGTTTAATTCTGCATGAGTGAAAGCCCTATTCATAAAAAAACGATCGTTATCGGCGCAGGCGTTTCGGGGCTGTGTTGCACGCACCGTTTGATGGAGCAGCATGGCGCGGACGCGGTCGTGTGTCTGGAAAAAGCTTCGCGGGCCGGCGGCTACATTCAGTCGGAAAATATCGACGGGTATATCTGCGACGAGGGGCCGAACGGATTTCTGGATAAAGAACCCCGCATGCTCGAGTGGATCGAGTCGCTGGGCATCTCGGGCGAGCTGATACGCGCGAACGAAGCATCGGCACGTCGATTTCTTCTGCTAAACGGAAAGTTACAAGAGATCAAGCCGCCTCCTGCTTTCTTGTCGAGTCCGGTGCTGTCGCTAAAAGGGCGCATGCGATTGCTGAAGGAACCCCTTATTCGGAAGCGTACAGACGAGGCACCGGAGAGCATCTGGGATTTCGCGGCACGCCGGATAGGTCCCGAAGCGGCGGACACGTTGGTCTCGGCGATGGTGCTCGGCGTATACGGCGGCGATGCCAAAAAACTTTCGTTGACCCATTGTTTTCCACGCATGGCCGAGATGGAACGGGAATACGGCAGCCTCATCAAAGCGATGCGGGCCAAGGCTAAAGAAGGGCGAAATGGGGGAGGACCTGCGGGTCCGGGGGGTACGCTGACGACCTTCAAGACGGGAATAGGTCGCCTGACGGAGCGCGCGGCTGAAGTCATTGCGTCGAGTCTTAAATTAGACACGACCGTGAAAAGTATATCCAAAAACGGGGACGGTACATTTGCAATCGAAACGGATTCGCAGCGGTATACAACCGATTCGCTCGTGTGCGCGTTGCCCGCTCACGCTTCGGTTGACCTGTTCAGTGAATTTGCGCCGGACCTATCAAAGGCAGTCGCAACGATCCGCAACGAACCCATCGCCGTGATCTGCACTGGCCACGACAGGAAAGAAGTCGGGCATGACCTGGAAGGCTTCGGCTATCTCGTGCCGCCGAATCAGAAACGCGACGTGTTGGGGTGCATCTGGACCAGTTCGCTTTATGATGATTTCGCGCCGGACGGCAGGGTGTATTTGCGCACGATGGTTGGTGGCGCGATTCATCCGGAGTACGTCGATCAATCCGATGACGAACTGCTGAAAATCATGCACAAGGAAGTATTCTTTACGCTGGGCATGCTGACAGATCCCGAATTTGTTAAAATTTATCGCCACCCGCGCGGCATTCCCCAATTCGGCCTTAACCACGGCGAAGTACTTGATGTCATTGCCGCCACCGAATCCGAACACCCCGGCCTGCGCTTCACCGGAAACTCCTACCACGGCATCTCCATGAACGACAGCGTGAAGCACGCATTTGAAGTGACTGAAGAATCATAGATCTCAGTGTAATGGGCGCATTGAAATGTTTTGCTGCTGGAATTTGTTATTCTTTGGGTAGAAGGGGTACACATGCTCAAATCGATTTTATTAACTTGTATAGCGTTACTAATGTTTTCGATGGCCGCGCACTCAGAAAATAACGTCTCGACCAAGTTGGTGTCCAATGTGGAGAGGGCTGAACCGGGCGTGACGATTCAGGTGGGTGTGCTGTTTGATCTGCCGCCTCGTTCGCATATTTATTGGCGCAATCCGGGGGAGTCGGGTCTTGCGACGGGTGTGGAGTGGTCCGTGGGTGACGCGCTTGAAGTGGGGGATTTGCAATGGCCCGTGCCGAAACAGTTTGAAATAGAGGGGCTGGATGAATCGTATTTCGGATACACGGATCAAGTGCTGCTCTTTTCGAGGATCGCTATCCCGAAGTCGATGTCGGACGGAGATACTCTGACGATTCGCGCAAAGGTCCACTGGCTACTGTGCCTGGATGATGGCGTGTGTATTCCTGAGGATGCGGAGCTGAGTCTGGAGATTCCTGTGCATGCGCAGTCCCGAGTTGCCTGGGATTCGAGCCTGTTTTTGCGACAAAGGACCGTATGGAAACCGATGGATATTCCTGGTCGATTTGTGAAAGTGACCTGGAAGAAGGATTCTCCCGAGTTGATCGAAATCACGCCTGCCGGGGGCTTGTCATTTGCTAATTCGACCGAAAGCCCACGTTTCTTCCCAGGCACTGGCGGCCCGTGGATAGCGGAAATTTCCGCTGAAAAGATCACGTTTCGACCCAAATACAAAGGCGAAGATGTGAGCGAAGGAATTTTATCGTTGTCCGTGGAAGAAAAATCCTCCGGAAAGCGTTCACTATACAATCTACGCGTGTCCGTGGTTGAATCGCCTTGACTATTGAGCGATTCCAGTCTATGCTGGGTGCGACGCATGACAATCAATAGAAGTTAACCGTGAGAAGGAAACCTTCGATGCGCAAACTGAAAATGTTTTTGACGCTTTCACTACTGGGGATGGCGATTATGGTAGCATCAGGGAGTTCTGCGGCGGGCGAAGCTGCTCCCGATGAGATGACCGGACTGGCCGTGGGCGAGAAAGTCTCGGACTTCACGCTGAAAAATCAGGATGGGGAAGAGGTCTCCTTAACATCCCTGCTCGCAAAGGACGGCACCACCGCGCTGGTCTTCCATCGCTCGGCGAATTGGTGACCGTACTGCAAGAAGCAGCTGGTCCAGTTGCACACCGACGCGAAAGCCCTCAAAAAAGCCGACATCAACGTGGTCGCGATCAGTTACGACTCGATTGAAGTGCTTAAGAAATTCTCGGAACGGAATGAACTGGGTTACCCGTTGCTTTCCGACGAAGGCAGCAAAACCATCGATGCCTTCGGTATTCGTAATGACGCGATGGAGGGCAAGAAGTTTGGCAAGAACGATCTGTCGGGCATCCCGTTTCCGGGAACCTACATACTCTCGGAAGACGGCACAATACTTGCCAAAATCTTCCTCGAACGCTATCAGGAACGTCATGCGACTGAGGAATTGATTAAGCTGGTGAAAGAGGTCACTGAGTAGAATTCGTTTTCAATCGGTAAGCGCCTCTTCGTCGGAGGTGCATGCCGAAAAGTAACGCGGCACCGAGCGAAATCGATACTAATGCTGATGACCCAATCGAGATAATCGCGATCAATGGTGCCAAGGCCGTGCGTACAAGATTGGCCACCGCCGGGTATCGACTTACGATGCCTGCAAGCGGTGGACTCAAGCGGTAGTAAGTATCCACGAACGCCGTGCCAACTCCATTGTTCAATAGTCGCGCATCGCGAAATTCTCTCAATACGGTGATTTCGCCAGCTAGCGGAGTGCCGTATGCAGCCGTCGCGATGAAGCAGACGCTTCCGCTTCCGCTACCGCCGAAACTGGTTTTCGGCGTTCTGGCATAGAATAAATCCGAGTCGCCATCATAATAACGAGTATTAATTGCCGCCCAACTGATTAGCCAATTGCCATTTCCGTCGGTGGCGACTCTCGGAGAACGATTTCTTACGACATCACCATCGAAATCGTTGTTCACTGGATTTGGCGCAGTCCATGAATCGGTTTGGACATCATACATGGAAAACAAGATGACTTCATCGAAGTCTACTATTTCCGCAGAACGATTTTCTGACGACCATACTGCCATCCAGTTGCCTTGGTCATCGGCGGCGATGTGTGGCCTATCTTCAAAGCTGCTCTGGGCAAGTTCCGAATCCGTATTGAGTGGCATCGAGGAGCTCCACGTATCGTTTGGTACGTCGTATGTTGCGTAGCGAACATCTTGAAGCACATTATCCATTGGCTCGTCGGATGTCCACACAGATATCCAATTCCCAAGTCCGTCTGTAGAGACTTCGGGCGAAAATCCCCTACCACTCATCTGCGCAAGAGTCTTTGGGACAGACCAGGAATCGAGTCCAGCATCAAAGGTAGCGTAACTAATCTTAAATTCTTCGGCCCCCCCAAAAAAGCGCCGGTAATTTCTCCAGACAGCGAGCAATTCGCCATGTCCGTCTGTTGCGACCCTGATATCCGAATCGTCGCCTCGATTTGTTGTCGTATCTGAGTTGAGCGGTTTGGTCGTTGACCATTGTCCGGTGTCGATGTCAAACAGTGAATAAGAAATGTTTTCATCGTTTGCTACGTTGTAGTCCAGCGTCGTCCAGGTCGCCATCCAAATCCCTTGACCCGCGCTGACGATGTTTGGAAAATGATGATAACCGATAACACTCCCCGTATCGGGAGCGACGTGCGAGGGGGTACTCCACTCATCATTTTCGAAATCGTATAAGGAATACAATATGTAATTAGATAGGTCTGAGGTATTGTTGATACCGTATTGGGATGTCCAAACTGCTATCCACGTACCTTGGTTGTCGGTAGCAAGCGACACAGAGGAATCCCCTTGAATATCCGATTGGTTGTGCGTATATATCCACGTGGGGGAGGACCAAGAATCGCTTTCGACGGCATACGTTGCATACAGTACTGTTTGTCCACGAGTACCACCAGGCCATACGGCAACGCCATTTCCTTGGGAGTCGAGAATGACTCGTTGCTCACGGTCAGATCGCGAATCGACCTCCGCATTTGTGTTGAGTGGTTTTGGATCAGTCCACTCCGGGAGTTCTTGGGAATTTGCGCTCGTAATGACGGTGAATACGGCGACGAGCGCAATGTGCAATATGTATCTCACGATGGTTCCCTCAGTGTTTAATCAAGATCAATACTGATGTGTAAGTGATATTAACCGATGCTTTCCCGTAAAACAACTTTTACGTAGGAATGTTATTAAGTACGCGAAAACCCGGTGCCTTCTCTATTCTGTGGGTGCTTCGCGGCATTCCAGGAAGCGTATCTCCAATCCAACAACCTGCAAAACTACGAGCGATTTTGTTACACTGCGGTGAGCCTGCGATGTGTGGGGGCGGACTGTATTAATCTGAGCTGACAGGGAGAATTATTGTGGCCATACCTGCTGATAAATTAGAAACTTTTGCCTCCGGGCAGGACGAGCTTGTTACGCGTGAACCGTATCCGAATTCGAAGAAAATCTACGTGCAGGGCAGCCAGCCGGACATCCGCGTGGCGATGCGTGAGATTGAGCAGAGTCCGACGGATGTGAATGGCACGATGGTGCCGAACCCGCCGATTACCATTTATGATACCTCGGGTCCTTTCACCGATCCGGATATTGAGATTGATGTGCGTGAGGGTCTCGCGCCGTTGCGTCAGAACTGGATTCTCTCGCGCGGCGACGTGGATGAGCTGGATTCGATTTCTTCGGCGTATGGTCGCGAACGGGAAAGTGATGAATCACTGGAGACGCTGCGGTTTCATCGTTCACGAAAAGTATTGCGTGCCAAAGAAGGAAAATGCGTCACGCAGATGCATTATGCGCGGCAGGGCGTCGTTACACCGGAGATGGAATACATCGCCATTCGTGAGAACCAGCGTTTTGAGGAAGCGGCGGAAGAGTTGAAGGTGCAGCATCCGGGTCAGAATTTCGGCGCGAGTTTTCCTGAGCGTATTACGGGTGAATTTGTACGCGATGAAGTGGCCCGTGGTCGCGCGATTATTCCGTTGAACATCAATCACCCTGAAATCGAACCGATGATCATCGGGCGTAATTTTAAGGTGAAGATCAATGCGAACATCGGAAACTCCGCTGTAACGTCCTCCATTGAAGAAGAAGTGGAAAAAATGGTTTGGGCGACGCGGTGGGGTTCGGACACGATCATGGATTTGTCCACGGGCAAGAACATTCATGAGACGCGGGAGTGGATCCTGCGCAACTCGGCGACGCCGTTGGGCACCGTTCCGATTTATCAGGCCTTGGAAAAAGTGGACGGTGTGCCCGAAGACCTGACGTGGGAATTGTTCCGGGACACGTTGATTGAACAGGCCGAGCAGGGGGTCGATTACTTTACGATTCATGCGGGCGTGTTGTTGCGCTACGTGCCGATGACGGCGAAACGGTTGACAGGCATCGTGTCCCGCGGTGGATCGATTATGGCGAAGTGGTGCCTCGCGCATCA
>JAYGCN010000037.1:0-3306 GCA_046583315.1 Candidatus Hydrogenedentota bacterium | reverse complement strand
ATCATCGTACACGCCGTCGAGCCGAGAACCGGTAAACTTGTCTGGTCCGAACGAGTGGAAGGACACGTCGGCGTGCCCGATGTTCTCACTGGCGGAAACGGAACTGTGCAGATGGCGTCATGGGAAGTCGATGCAAAAACGGGCAAGAAACGTAGCAGTGGTCTGGGACGACTTCGGGGCGGACGATTGGGTTTGCTCAACGATGCCTGGTACAAACGGCCCATCGCTATCCGCCGGAATCTCTCAGAATGGAAAATCGGCTCGCGACCGACCGGTCAGATGCTGGCGTTCAACAAAACAACTACCTGCGGCTATCAGGCGTGCCACAAAGTCAATACGGGCAACGGCGTGATGTCGGGCAACGCGCTGTTGTTCGCCAAGCCGATCAACGGTAAGGAATGGTCGGTCAAGATGCCATCTACCGCGCGACTTCGCGGCATGGTACTCGCAGGCGAAAGACTTTACGTTGCGGGACTGCTTTATCGAAGCGAGAAAGACAAAAGTGCATCGAACGGTGTCAGGGTCTACAACGTTGCGGACGGCAAGTTACTCGCCGAACACGCGATCAATGACCGGTTGATTCATGACTGCCTGGCAGTTGCTGGCGGACGTGTTTACGTTTCGACGCAAGGCGGGAAGTTGATCTGTCTGGGGACGAAATGAACGGCGGCCGCGACAAGCCGGACGCTCAGCCCCCCCGCAGCCGACCACGAATGCGTTGGTGGAAGAAACTTAGCTACTCACTGCTGACAACGCTGCTGTTCTTTGCAGTGTTGGAAGGCGGTTTAGCGTTGGTCGGTGTGCAGACGGTGGTCGATACCAGCGACCCCTTCGTTGGTTTCGAAGGCAGTTCACCGTTGTTTGTAACTGACTCTGACGATTCTCGTAAAATGGTTACCGCACCCAACAAGCTCGCGTACTTCAACAGGCAGAGTTTTTCAAAACGTAAACCGCAAGGTGTAGTGCGGATTTTCTGCTTAGGGGGCTCGACAACATATGGCCGACCGTATGATGACGCCACATCGTTCGTCGGCTGGTTGCGAGAACTGTTGCCCGCTGTCGCTCCAGAGACGACGTTCGAGGTCATCAACGCTGGCGGGGTCAGTTACGCCAGTTATCGAGTGGCCCGATTGGCCGAAGAACTCGTGCAGTATGAACCCGATTTGTTCATCGTCTACACCGGGCAGAACGAGTTTCTCGAGGAACGGACGTATCGAGACGTTGTCCAGGTGTCGCCGTTGCTAAGGCATATAAAGGGAACCTTGCGAAGAACACGGACATTTGCAATGGTGCAGCGTCTGCTCGGTCCGAATGACCGGCTGAAAACGGATCGTTTTCAAATGCCCAAGGAAGTCGATGCGGTCCTGAATCACACCATCGGCCCCACCTCTTACGAGCGGGACGATAAACTCCGTCGGCAGATTCTCGATCACTTCGCGGTCAACCTCGCGCGAATTGTGCACATCGCTCGCCATGCTAACGCGAAGGTCATTTTCGTCACACCCGCTTCAAACCTCAAGGACTGTTCCCCCTTCAAGAGCCAGCACACAAAAGGGCTTTCCCCAGAACGGCTCGAAAAGTGGACGCACATCTACGAACAAGCCAAACAACGGGAACGCGACGGAGATTTCGTAGGTGCGTTGGCAACGTTTCGTCGTGCAGCAGAGATCGACTCCCGGTACGCGGAACTTCACTGGTGGATGGGCCGCGTGCTGCTGAAATTGAAGCAGTTCGACGACGCGCGCAACGCGTTTCATAAGGCAATTGACGAAGACGTTTGCCCGTTGAGGGCCGTCGGCGAGATTCCACCGGTCATTCGCAGTGTGGCCGAACGAAAGAACGTGCCGCTCATCGACTTCGAGCAACTTGTTGATCAACGTTGCCGCCAACAACTCGGCCATGCCTCGCCGGGCGAGGAGTTCTTTCTGGACCACGTACATCCCACGATCTCAGCCAACGGCCTGCTTGCCTCGGCCATTGTCGAGCGGTTGATTGAGACAGAAACCATCAAAGCCAACGCAAAGCCGACGCAGAAGCAATTGGACGAAGTCTCGCATCGAATCAATTCCCGAATCGACGCGCACCAGCATGCAATTGCGCTTCGCAACTTGGCGAAAGTGCTCAACTGGGCTGGCAAACATTTTGAGGCGGGCTCACTTGCTTTACGGGCGGTGAAGGAGTTACCCGACGACCCGGAATGCCTGCTGTTTTCAGGGGTGTTTCTCGCAAAAACAGGCCGAGTGGAACAAGCCATCGAAAACTATCGTCGCGCGCTACGTCACCGTCCGAACTACGCCAACGCCCACCAGATGTTGGGAGCTGCTCTGGTTGACCGTGGCAAACTAGATGAGGCGCTGGAACATTTCACGGCGCTGGTCCGCCTGAGACCCAATGATGCGCACGCATGGCAGATGATCGGTGCAATCCATGCGGAGAAGGGTCGATTCGTCGAGGCCTTGCAGAATTACGAAAAGGCAATATCACTGAAACTTGATGATGCCAACATCCACTATCATTTGGCTATTGCCCTCGGTCAGCTCAACCGTCCACAAAAGTCCATCCGACACTACAGACGCGCGATCAAATTAATGCCCGACGATGTTGATGCCCACAATAACCTCGGCGTGATGCTGATGCACGAAGGTCGCATGAGCGAAGCGGCTGATCACTTCCGCAGCGTACTTCGACTTCGTCCTAAGGACAAGAGGGCGGCAGACAATCTTCGTCAGGCGAATTCGCGAAAATAATCTCACAAGAAGCTTCCCTTAGAAACCAAGCTGTATCGCGACTTGTGAGCAAAACAACTTTGAATTTCAAATTGGCAAGCGGAATTGATTTTTATGTGGCCTGTATAATTCTGATACGAAATGGCCCATCTTATTAGACGTTCTCTAGCCCGTTAGAGTTGAAATAAAACCCACCAACAAGCCGCGCGGGAATAACTGGCGGCAATTGGTACAAAATCAGGGGCAAGGTCTAAACTCACGCTTCTATAACATGCGGCTGAGACCGGTTAAAAGGGGCAGAACGCGGACAGAATCGCGTTGCTTTCAAACCACCTGTGTATTTTACTGTATACAGCATGTTGCTTATCGAACAGAATGAAGCAGGTGATAATTTTGAGTGACAATGCCAAAGGACGATCACATCATCTGGCTTGCGGAGGCCAGAGTAAAGAAGATGTCAATCTCCCTTACCTGACGGACACAAACGCATGCTGAACTTGTTATCGGGCTCGATTCACAACTGTGACAGAATCAGTCGGCGGAGCATTTTGCAGCTCGGTGCACTGGGCGGGCTCGGCAT
>JAYGCN010000321.1:0-2619 GCA_046583315.1 Candidatus Hydrogenedentota bacterium | reverse complement strand
TGGCATTGTTGATACAGATAGCCCCATTCCCATCTGCGCAGGTCCACGGGGCAAGAGAGAAGGGTCCTTTCGGCAGCATCAAAGCGCTTCTCTTCAATCTGTTTTTGTGCAATCCTGATCGAAACGGAATAGTTCTCGTGCCGCAATTGCTCTGCGATAGCCTCTGCAGCGATCCGTTCGGCGGCCTCGGATTGTCTGGCCTCCTCAAGATCGATGTTGATCATGCGAAGCTGAATTGAGTAGCCGCCGGAAATGACTCCGAGAAGGATGGATGCCGATAGTAAAATAGACGCAATCATTCGATGGCGCGCCACGACGCGAATCGCTTTCTCTTGAAAAGAATAGGGATAACAGTGGACATCTCTAGCGTCTTGATACCGATTCAATTCATCCGTTAACGCCCGAACGGAATCGAATCGGTCGTTTCGGTTGAAGCTCATCGCTTTTTCGCAAATTGACACCAGCTCTTTTGGTGCCTTGGGTTCGTGTTTTTGAATAGGAACCGGTAGCTCCCGGCCCACGCGTTCAAGTATTTCCGTCGCGGAATCCCCAGAGAACGGGCGTTCGCCGGTCAGAATGCTGTAGAGGACTGCCCCTAGAGAATAAACATCCGCACGCTCGTCGAGCTCACGATTTTTTCCCAGAGCTTGCTCGGGCGGCATATAGGCGGGAGTACCAATCACTGAACCCGGGAGAGTCAATGCGGCATCTGTCTCGTTGTCAGCCGGAGTATACGTCTCCGTATCCATCCACAGTGTATCTTCGTCATCGATTTTGGCGACACCCCAATCCACGAGTACCGTCTCACCGTAGTCGCCAAGTACGATATTGTCTGGCTTGATGTCCCTATGAATAACCCCTTTGGAATGGGCGTAGGCTGCAGCATTTGCTACAGAAACAAGATTCGGCAGGTATTGCAGGCGCTCTTCCCGCGTCTGCCCCTTGAAAATCGATTCGGACAGCGTGGCACCTTCCACGAGTTTCATCGTGTAGTACAAGGTGCCGTCATCTCGAACACCAAGTTCGTGCACCGGGGTGACCGCGGGGTGTTCCAACTTGGCCGTAATTTGAGCTTCACGCAGAAAACGAACGGCCCGACTATCGGGCAACGATGTTCTGCCAACGGGACCAACCTTTGCGCGCAATTCCTTAATCGCGATCGTTCTGTTCAAAGAGCGATCGTGGGCGATGAATACATGTCCCATGCCGCCGGGCGCGTGACTCTTCTTGTTTGTGTAACGCCCGCTGACTAACGGCACCGGTTGCGAGTCGGCAACAGCGGCATCGGGCGCTGTACTCTCAACGGTCACTTCGTCGTCCGGTTTCAAGCCGGAAGCCAGAAGGCACCGCGGACAAGCTTCCAGGCCGAGCCGCGAATTTAGTGGGGCACCACACGTTGTACTGATATCTGTAAGGTATTGATTCATGCAATGCCTATGACGCGGATATTCAAGCGCATCCAATTGATACTTTTTTCGATTCTAACGGATTACAGGAGAAGAGTACAGTTCCAACGCTATCCACCAAAGATCTACAAGATTCACTGCGGAAAGTTGCAAAAGCCGGTTCTTCAACGGATAATGGGATCGGTATCCATGGTGCAGCGACAGTTTCTTTATCGGAGCAAGATCCATTGGTTTTACATGCAGTTTGAGAAAACACCGTGGAGTCTCATTCTACGGGCAAAAGATGCCAACCCAGATGTCTTGCGCTCGATTTCAAAAATAGTGCTCGTTTGTATGTAAGAAGTGTAGAGCTACACTTCTTACATACAATTTAAGTGCTCAACTGCAAACGGACACTGAAACCGGGAAACAGGCAAGGCGTTTCGTCGGTTCTCGTGGAAAATTTTATGTGCTCGAATATTTTTGCATCCATTACCTAAAGTTCCTTTTGCGGGCAAATTAGAAATTTCTCGCCGGTCGTCTTCGCGTTGTACCGGCGGACCACGTCAGCTTGCAGCGCTTCGGAGAGCGATATTTCATCCGTATAGTGGCTGGCAAACGTCGTCTTGAGTTCGCTCGTAACGCGGCTTCGAAGTCGAGCGCTAACTTCTTCTCCGGCCTTCGCGAGGAAGTTTGGCAACAACCAGCCTCCAACTCCCCACGCCATGCCATAACCACGCGACAGCGTCGTCGGCGAAGTATCCAGACCACCGTAGAGGTACACCTGCTTGTGTTTGATCGATCCGTAGATACTGTATCCACTCGGGGTTCGCGCCGCTGCGGCCTCCATGGCACTCAAGATGTCGGAGGCAAGCTTCCCGCCTCCAGTTGCATCGAAACCAAGCGTGGCTCCAGTCGCATGAATCGCGTCGATTAATTCTGCCATGAAATTTTCGCTGCTGCTGTTCACTACATAACGCGCGCCCATATCATGCAACAGTTGGGCCTGCTCCTCCTTGCGCACGATATTGACAAGCTCTACACCGTCGTCCTGGCATATACGAACAAGCATCTGGCCCAGATTCGAGGCAGCTGCCGTATGCACGAGGGCGGTATGATCTTCCATTCGCATCGTCTCAATCATAGAAAGAGCGGTCAGCGGATTGACGAAGCACGAGGCGTCATCCTTCGCTGTATGCTCGGGCAAGAGCGGCATGCACATTGCCGCGTCAAT
>JAYGCN010000213.1:0-2461 GCA_046583315.1 Candidatus Hydrogenedentota bacterium | reverse complement strand
ACTCTTCCTCAGCCGCTTTCGTGGCGGATTTATTTTTCTCCACCATCTGATCAGCGAGCTTTTTTTCCTCAATCGCCGCTTGATACTCCGGATTGAATCGATAGTCCCCCGTATTCACCTCATCCACAATAATTCCGTAGGGCTCGAGAATTTCGTTCAATCGCGTTTTCGCCTCGTCTGCTTTTGCACTACGTTCGACGGCATCATAAAATTCTTCCGTCTCCAATTCACCGAAAATATCACGCGGTTTACTGCGCGCGATCGTCCGTACAATCAATTCTTTGATCTCTTCATCCGTTCGCGCCACGTTCTGCAAGATGAACGGCGCCCTGTCGCGATCGATCACATACGTAATCGTCACGTCCAGACTGATATCGTTCCCGTCAATCGTTTTGAAACGCATATCATCACGTCCCATGCGATCACCCGAGGTCGTTGACGCACTCATCACCAGCTTCTGCTGACTGAAATCAAAACTCGTCCACTCAGTCAAAAACGGGATATAAAACTTGGTAGCACCGGCATCGCCCAGTTCATCCTGCACACCTTTGCCACCCAAAAACGTCTTGTTCGTCTTCACACCCACTTCAGTCGGTCCAATGTTGTAACACCCACTCAGCGTCACGCTAATGAAAACCGCGATTATCGTCATTGATACTTTATTCAACATTGGAAAATCCTCCTTCAGTACGCTGCGGGGACCGTGTTGCCGTAGAACTGCCCGCACCCTTCATTAACCCCTCCACGCCAAACAGATCCGTGATCGAATCCAAATCCAGGGGATTGAATCCGCCATCGCCCCCCGCTGGAATGATGATCACTGCCAATCCTTTCAATACCTCAGCCATCTCCATCGCAACGGCCCTGTCCGCACCCATGGCGCGCATGGCCTCATTCTTCAATTCCGTGCGCGTTGCCTCAGCAAGCTGCACAAGCAGATCCGCCTCCGCATGTTTCGTGCGCGAATACAATTGCATCTCCGCTTCCTTGCGCACCTTATACGCCTCGCCCTCTTGAAGCGTCACAAGCACATTGGCCTCACCTTCTTGTATTACCTTGGCCAAGTGCGCCGCTTCAGTCGCCGCGCGCCCTTCCGACATATTCTTGAATACCAGTTGATCCTGCAACTTCTTCTCTTCAATGTTGCGCTGAATCTCCGGACTGTAGCTAAAGTATCGGACCAATACGTGATCCACTTCCATACCCAATGTTTGCATTTCTTCGTTCAAGCGATCCCGCGCCTGATTCGCCTTCTCAACACGCAGGGGGCTGTTGTAAAAATCTTCCGTAGTCAATTCACCCAAAGACTCTTTAAGGTACGGCACCGCCTTTGGGCTGATGCCGCGGGTAATGTAGATATCCCCAGGTCCAAGCGTCTCCATAATTTTCCGGGGATCAACAATGCGATAAATAATCGTCGCATCGACATCCACGAAAAAACCGTCCGACGTCTGTATGTTGATCTTGTTCCGTTCAGAAAGATCAAAAATCTGTAGATTCCCTGGAAACCGGTGAATCACTTCCATACCCGGTTTTATAAAAACCAAACCCGGCCCATAAATCTTTTCCTGAATCCCCTTGTTCAAACCGATACGCACCTGCTTGATACCCAGCTCATGAGGCTGGATATAGGTAAAGCAGGTTCTCAGAAACAAAAGACCGCCTACCAGCACAATACCAAGCACTCCCAGAACAATCTTCAGCTTGCGCGGTATCTGGATATTCGGCGGATTGAATTTAATCGGACTCGAAGGTCCGACGAACTCCGGTTTATTGGGTGACATTAGGTTTTCTCCATCAATTTCGTTGGGTTGAGTAATCCACGCAGCGTACTACACCCGACAAGTGCCCGATATTCACGACGCATGGACTCAATTACTCCGATGATACTCGAAAATACAACTCCGTTACCACCGATATTTCGAAAACCCCCGACGCCGGGCGTCCCATCGCTCTACTCATGATGAAAATTGACTCCAACCCCCTGCAAACGCTAAGATCCCCGCCCAGCGTCGGGGTGTGGCGCAGCCCGGTTAGCGCGCTACGTTCGGAACGTAGAGGCCGGAGGTTCAAATCCTCTCACCCCGACCATTTGTAAGTTTTGCTGAATACGCTACTTAGCGTATACCTGCGTTATTGCAGTGCAGTCGTAACTCGTAGCCGAAAACAGGTAGTACTACATGAAATAAAAGGAGTAGCCTACCCCTAAACGATGTATTTCGATGCAATCAATGTAATTCGCCGCGACGCTTGAATCCGCAAAACCCCGTGATTAGAATACCTTCGTTGCAGAGGCTTACATCCTGAACCGAGGTAATGACGGGTTACCGCCGGAATAAGAAGTTTACGCGCAATGCAAAACCGAATCGCCTTAAACCGAACCATCATCTCCGTGTGGATACTGCTCATCAATTCGAGCGTTATCCTCGCCGTGCTCGGCAATCCCGTTGTCGGCGCAGTC
>JAYGCN010000205.1:0-56194 GCA_046583315.1 Candidatus Hydrogenedentota bacterium | reverse complement strand
CGCATCAATCGCAGATACCGAAACACCCTCCATCGGCTTACCCGCAGCATCCTGCACCACGCCACTGATCCCAGCACCAAAGGCAGACGTGCAAAGCACACCCGCTGCCAGGGTCGTTATTCCAGCTAATCGTTTCATTTTCCTGTCCCTTTCATTACATACCAGTTACACAAAAAACGCATCGTTAATGTTTAAGAGGTTAATTAAACCAAAGAATATCATAACAACCGCTTCGGCAAAGCACAAGTATTCCAAACGGTCGTGTTTACAGGGGGTTGGGCGCTGAATAGGCCTCTATTATTGAGCAGAAGCCTTCTTATCCAGCCACGCCTGCACTTCCTCTTCGCTTTCGACAATCAAATTCCCGCGCATACTGAAATGGGAGTTTCCGCACAACTGAGCGCATGTAATCTCAAAACCGCGCGAGGTATCGCCGGAAACGTCTTGGAATTCAGCGGTTGTCATCGTTGGCGTAAACTGTATCGGAATCCGCATGCCTGGAATGGCATCCTGCTTCACACGGAATTCCGGCAATGCGAAAGAATGAATCACGTCTTTGGAAGACAGGTGAATCAACACCTGCCGATTCACGGGGACTCGAAGCAAGTTATACGATACAACATCATCGGAAGCATTTGGATCATCCCGGTCCAGCCCCACAGGATTATCAATCTCGTTTACCAATTCGGGAGCCGTGCGGCCAAAGATCCCGTCGTTCCCAGGATAGTGTACGTTCCACGCAAACTGCTGGGCGACCACGCGTACTTCAAAGGGATCCGCCTCCGGTTTCGGAAACGCATCTACCTCTGCGGCCCAAAACGGAATCGAGAACCCGATCAGCAATATCGCCTCAACCACGACGATTGCAATTTCAATGTATGTTGATCGATGACTCTTCATGCCGATGTGATCGGCGGTCGCGTGTTTTTTCTTCCGAAAGCGAATCAGCGTGAAAATAAAAAAGATACCCCATCCAACAAAAATCAGCACCATCAGAATATGCACATACACCAGAATTTGATCGACACGTTCCCCGTGAACTGACGCGTTCACGGGCAATCCAAGTAAGTCACCCATGAGTCGTCGAAGCCTCCTGAATGTTTACCGCGTCCGTCATTGCGTCCGTCATTTCGTCTTGCATGGCCTTTTGATTCTTTTTCCAGATCAGAAACGCCGCAAGCGCCATGACCGAGAACAACGTATACGTAACCCCAAGTAAGGTAATAATAGCCATATTCAGGCCCTCGGTCTGCGGATCACCTTCAGCCCCGAAACACGTTGCACAGGCCCATCCGGTCCGCGGAGTCAACAGAATCGCGAACACCCCGAGCATCACTATCCTTCGAAACCAGATCATCATTCGTGCTCTCCAGATGATTCTATGCTAACCACTGGATTCAAATGATCGGTACCCTCTATTTGATTGGAATAGGCCAGCCAGGTCGCAAACAACAAAAACGCCACGAAAAATGCCGTCAGACCGATAAGACCGCGCAGAGACGATGAATCCTTCAGATGCATCAGTGAGCTCAGAATCATGACGCCCTGGACGAAGGCGATGCCCAGCGCAATAAAAATCCCCAGCGTCGCGTTCACCCCGGTCATCGCGATGCCTGCCGATACAAGCGTGAGAATACCGAGCGACACAAAAATATTCTGCTGCACGCTCACCATTCGTCGTATGTCTTCATTGCTCATAAATTGTCCTCGTTCTTATATAAGATAGAGAGTCGGAAACATCACCAGCCACACCAAGTCAACGAAGTGCCAATACAGTCCTGTCACTTCAATGCGATTCGTAAACTGTCCCGGCTTCGATGCCCAGAGTTTCCCGCCGAACAAAACATGAAACAAATTCACCAATACGCCGATCAGCAAGTGAATGACGTGCAACCCGGTCAGCGTAAAGTAGATTGCATAAAACGTGCTGGTGGAAGGGTAAAGTTCGTGACCGAATTTGTCGGAATATTCGTAGAGTTTGATAAGGATAAATGCTGTCCCCATCGCAATTGTAATCCATGCGAATTTTTTGTACGCACCATGGTCGTTCATTTTCAATGCCGCCCACGCTTTCAGCATCGCAAAACTCGATCCGATGAGAATCAGCGTATTCACCGTAGCCAGCGGTACGTTCAGCACCTCAGTGCCTTTGGGCCAATCCACGGCATTCACCCTCAACAAAACATACGACGAAAAAAGCGCCCCGAACAACATGACCTCTGAGGCCAGGAACAACCACATGCCCAGCTTACCGTTATACATCCCGGTATCCGGTCGATTCTCAACGGTATAGGGTATATCCATCTAGGCATCCTCTCTTTCGAATTGAGGTGAATAGTCGTTCTTCGCACCCGGCACGCTGTATTCGTACGGTCCACGATACACCGAGGGCTCCGACTCAAAATTCCCGTGCGCAATAGGAGGAGAAGAAGTCGCCCACTCCAATGTCGTCGCATCCCAAGGATTATCTTCGACCTTTTTGCCCGTCTTGAAGCTGATGAAAAAGTTGATGATAAACGGAAGCTGCGAAACCGCCAGTGCGAACGCCGACATACTCATCATCACGTTCAACCCCTGCACCTCCTGCGCGTGGGCATAGGTCGCGCCCCCGTCAAACAGCCTGCGCGAAACGCCCGCCATCCCCTGCACAAACATCGGCATAAATATGCAATTCATAAAGAAAATCGAAGGCCAGAAGTGAATGTGCCCGAGAATCGTGTTCATGTGGCGACCCGTCACCTTTGGATACCAATAATAAATACCTGCAAACAGTGCGAAAATCGTGCCCGGAGCGACAATATAATGGAAGTGACCAATCACATAGTAGGTATCATGCAGGTGAATATCCGCCGCCGCCAATCCCAGCGGCAATCCAGTCAGCCCACCAATCGCGAACATCGGCAGGAACGCCAGCGCGAACAACATTGGTACCGTAAATCGAATCGATCCGCCCCACAACGAGATCACCAGTGCGGTAAGAATAACAATCGACGGTATCGATATAATCATCGTCGTCGTCTGGAAAAACGCGCTGATCGTTGTGCCCATTCCCGTCAAAAACATGTGGTGCGCCCATACCAGAAATGACAAAAATCCAAGAAACAAGACCGAATAAACCATCGACTTGTATCCCCATAGCGGCTTGCGCGTATTATTCGCGATCACTTCTGCCACGATTCCCATCGCCGGCAAAATCAATACATATACCTCAGGGTGCGCCAGAAACCAAAACAGGTGTTGCCACAACAACGCACTCCCACCCCCGCTGACCTCCATCACTTGTTCATCAACAACCAGACCCGACGGCAAAAAGAAACTCGTGCCCGCAAGACGGTCCATCAATTGAAATACGGCGGCTACTTGCAAAGGAGGAAAGGCCAGCAACAACAGAAACGCCGTAACAAGCTGACTCCACAAAAAGAAAGGCATCCGCATCAGCGTCAACCCCTCGACACGCAGATGAAAAATCGTCACGATGATATTGATCGACCCCAGCAACGAGGAAATGATCAAAAAGAACATGCCAATCAGCCAAAAAGTCTGGCCGTGTCCCGCGATGATCGACAGTGGCGGATACGAGGTCCATCCGGAATTCGCCGGACCATCCGGTAAGAAAAACGTGAGCAGCATGATGACGCCGCCCAGGAAATACACCCAGTAACTCATCATGTTAAGTCGTGGAAAGGCCATGTCGCAGGCACCGACCTGAAGCGGAACGATGTAGTTGCCAAACGCGCCTACGGCCAGTGGAACAACGCCCAGGAAAACCATAATGGTTCCGTGCATCGCGCCCAGTGCGTTGTAGAACCCGGGATCCATATATCCATCAGGCATGAAGGGATTCTCATCAGAAAACATTCCGGCAATTAGGGGTAGCGCTCGGCCCGGATAGGCGAGTTGCCAACGCATCAACAACATCAGACAGAATCCGAAAAACAAGAAGCAAAGGGCGGTTATTCCGTATTGAATGCCGATGACCTTATGGTCTACCGAAAATATGTACTTACGCCAAAAAGGGAGGGTATGCTCCGCTACGTGGTCTGAACTCACATTAGAATCCTTCGATGGTCCTGTGTCCTGCTTGGCGATGACACGTTATGCTCTGTTAAGCACCAGAGCCTCCCCTGTGGTACCGAAATTGGGACGATCATAACAGGTTGAACATCACAATGCACGCCACGATTCATCGCTGAATTTGGAGTTGCATGCCAATTTTGGTAATCTACGGTCACGAATCTGGAGTAAGGATAGTATGGCTTCCGTCGTCTGTAAACTATGCAACAAAAACTACGCGATCGCGGGTTGCGACACCTGCAAAACGCTCGTCTGCAAAGACTGCTCCGCCGTGTGCCAGGGCTGCGGTACCACCATCTGCCGCCAACACGTCGAATTGACCAAGAAGGGCCGTAAACTCTGTGGACGGTGCATGTCCGAGCGCAACGCACGACGAGAGGCCCTCAGGCAGAAATACAGTGCCTCCAGACAACAGGCACCACCCGCTCCCACAGAATCCGCAGGAGTCAGTTTCGAAGATCTCATGGGCAGCGGCGGGCAACTACTGAAACCCGTGAAGCCCCAGGCCCCGCCCGAATCAGAAGATGAACCCGACTTCGGCGATCCTGACCTCGCCCCGGAAGAGGCCGAACCGCAGGCAACCTTCACCGAGACCGGCAAACTCGAATTGCCGCCGATGGACGAGAATCGTCCCGTGCTCGGTCAAAGTGGCTATCAACCCCCCTCGCGAAAACGCGTACTCGCCGCATTCATTTTCTTCGGCATCGGCTCCATGCTGTTCTATCAATCTTCACCGATACTGAGAGAGCTCCTGTTTCCATTTGAAACGACGGAATTGAAATTCAACCAAGGCCAGATGACCCAGATTCAGGACACCAACAAACTACGCAATGCCGGTAACTTCCAGCAGCTGGATATCTTGACCCAGGGCCCAATGTTTTTCGTCGCGTGGTCATTGCTCATCGGCTACTGCGGCGGTGTACTCATCCTCGTCGTAGGCATGATACGCTCCTTCTACTGGAGTCGTTTGGCCAATCACAACCTCGAAGCCGCACGCAGTCTCGACAAGGACAACAACGAGTTACAATAATCGCTCCCGCCTATTCCTGGCCCGGGTGATACTTGCTCACTGTGTGGGCTTCGACATCGTCCCAATACAAATACGCCGGCTTGAATTTTTTTTGTGAAAGCAATATCGCCTGATCAAAAAAGTGTGGCGAATCCGGATCCCCGCTCTGTCCGTAATGAAGATACGACCCACCCTGCGTACGCTCACCAAATTCTACCGTCGCCATATACGACGCGCCGACACCGGCATATCGATTCTTGCGCCCCTCCATGCTCGGCGTATGATACACGGTAAACGCGACGCCCAACGGACCCCGCACACCCACCTGCGGCAAACTCGGCAGATCATCGCTGAAGGGCACGTCATACATGCCCTTCTGGTCTGGATGCCGCTGAAGGCGATGCACCTGGCCATAGGGTACCATCCAAGTTCCAAAAGTTTTTTCCAGCCCTTCAGCCGCCTGAATCAAGGCCTCGAATCGCGCCGGAATATCCTTCACATACTCCTGCTTCAACGTCTCCACCGGATAGCCCCGACCATACAACACCTCATACCACGCCACACACAGGGTCGTCTGCGTCGATGTCGCTGTACCCTTGAAATCCCAATTCAACAGATGTCCAAGGTACGGTTCCACCTGACGCGCAAGCGGTTGATTTGTTTCAGACAAGTCTACAAACCACTCCGCATACCGCGCCAGTTCCGTCATCGGCCAATACAGCGTCGTGTCGTATGCCAGCGCCTGCCAATCCTCAAAAGTTATATCATTCGCGCCGCGCAACAAAAATCGCGACATCTTCGCGCGCCGTTTATCGTCATCCTTATCCTCCACCATATACGAAGGATAATCTTTCTTCGAAGGATTGCTGTCGTCCGTCGTCGTGAACGGTGTCGAGTTACAATTCTGCACAAATCCCGAAATCGGATTCAGCACCTGCGGCAATTCCTCAATCGTGTGATACGGACCCCACTCCGTTTTCGACGTCGTACCATCCACCAGGCCTCGCCAGTCAATAGACGGATCCTTCTTCGCCACGAGACCGTTGTACAAATAGAAAATGTTGTTATCCTTATCCGCATACACCGTATTGAACATCTGCAACTGCATCATGCCCGCCGCAGCATACCAATCCTCAAAATTCGTCGCCTTCGTCATCGCCAGCGCCTGTTTCATCCGACTCCCCTGAAACAACTTCGCCACCCGCACCGCGCGATAATCCGTATCACTATCCTTGGCCATCACCGGCCCATGATGCGTCCGCCGGAACGTATATTCGCGCTCCTCATCACCCACTTTAATCGTATTCGTCCACTCCTCGGCCGTCCTGTAACCATCATCCCACCGATACTTCAGCCGATCCGTCGGATGATCAAACACGACCCGATACACATCCCCGATATCCGGCTCATTCACCGTATACGCCCAACCCACATGTTCATTAAAGCCCGCCGTCGGAAACGGTCCGCCCGGAAAGGTCGTGCCCGAAAAATTCCAACCCTCATCACTACGCACATGCATCTCCGTGAACATGCCCGTGCCGTACCACGGCTGATGCGGATTCACAAACAACATTGCATTGCCAGACTTCGTGCGTGAACCCGAAATCGCCCACGCATTCGACCCCGTCGCCGCACGTACTTCCTCCAGCATCGGTTTCACATTGCCCCGCGGCGCATGCGCATGCCCCAGCAACCTCGGCAAAATCATGCCCCGCTCATAACACAACAAATAATAAGGTTCATAGGTCGTCAGCAACCGCGGCGTCACCTCCGGATGCTTCTCCAGAAAATAGTTATAACCCGCCGCATACGCATCACAAAACGACTTCAACTTAGGGTCCAACGTCAAATAATCCTGCTTGCTCCGTTCCACAATATCGAACAACGCGATCAGCATGTCATTCTGTACGCCAGACTCCCCATACACCTCCGCCTGACGCCCCACACACCCGATCATCGTCTCCTCCACCTGCCAAAAATAATCCTCCGCCTCCGTATACGCCACCGCGAACACAACAGACTCATCCGTCTCCCCATAAATATGCGGCACCCCCCACTCATCCCGATGCACCACCACCTGAGCCGACAGCCGCTCCGCCAACTCACTCCCCGCAATAGCAGGTAAACAAGTCACACCCAACAAAACCACCACCGCCCAAGCAAACCCACGCCGAATCACATAAATAGAAGACATAAAAAATCCCTCTCAAAAAAAAAGACGACGACAAAACAGATTCAAACAGCCACAATACCCCATCCCCAACCACCAAGCAACCCCCTGCCTCACGCAGAGACGCAAAGACCGCAGAGAACCACAACGGCAAAGACCAGTCACCACAGAGAGCACGAAGACACGGAGAACCACACAAGTAAATCCACCCCGGCCCGTCAATTCGAGTCTCTCAACATTAAAGTTCTTAGCGGTTTTCGCTTTCTTTCCCTGAGTCCTCAGCTGTTTTCGGTTCCTCAATCTGCGTTCATCCGCGTAAATCTGCGGACAAAAAGGCAGTTTTCAGTTTCTTCCTTCGTGCTCTTCCTATCTTCATGATGAAAAAACCAGCGCATTGCCGCTCCCCCATTCCCTATGCTACTGTCGCTTCCAAGCAAAGGGGGCCTATCCAAGTGGCAAAAACGAAGACATGTTTTGTGTGTCAATCCTGCGGTGCGACGCATTCGCGTTGGGAAGGCAAATGCACGGCCTGTGACGAGTGGAACACGCTCGTCGAAGAGGTCAACGAGGCACCCGGCGGCAAACACGAGCGCCCATCCATCATATCGGGTGCCAGACCCACACCCATCACCGACGATCAAGCGGCCCAACCCGAACGCATGGGTTCCGGATCAGCGGAATGCGACCGAGTACTGGGCGGCGGCATCGTGCCCGGCTCACTCATCCTCGTCGGCGGCGATCCCGGCATCGGCAAATCCACGCTGATGCTACAACTCGCCTACCACGTCGCCAGCAACGTCGGTGAGGTCTTGTACATCTCCGGTGAAGAATCATTCCACCAATCACAACTGCGCGCCGACCGACTCGGAGCCTTACACGACCACGTAATGATGTTGACCGAAACCAACATCGAAACCGTGCGCAGCCAAATCAAAAAAGGCGACTACGCCTGTGTCATCATCGACTCGATTCAGTCCATGTACAGTCCCGCGCTGTCCTCCGTGCCCGGCAGCGTCGGACAAGTCCGCGAATGCGCCAACGAATGCCTGCGCCTGGCCAAAGGGCAACAAGTTCCCATATTCCTGGTAGGACATGTCACCAAAGACGGCAGCATCGCAGGCCCCCGCGTCCTCGAGCATCTTGTCGACACCGTGCTCTACTTCGAAGGCGACGGCAAACATTCCCTACGAATCCTGCGGGGCGTGAAAAATCGATTCGGCTCCACCAACGAAATCGGCGTCTTCGAGATGACCAGCAAAGGCCTCATCGAAGTCACCAATCCCAGCGCGCTCTTCCTCGACGAACGTCCCGAAGGGGTCAGCGGGTCCGCCGTCATCCCCAGCATCGAAGGCACACGCCCACTTCTCGTTGAAGTCCAGGCCCTCGTCACCGATAGCCACTTGGGGTCACCCAGACGCACCGTTACCGGTGTCAACCCCAATCGCGTATCACTAATATTGGCGGTGTTAGAGAAGCGTGTCGGCCTCGGTTTCGCTGGACTCGACGTCTTCGTCAACGTCGCGGGTGGCGTCAAACTCACCGAACCCGCGGCCGATCTCGCCATAGCGCTCGCACTGTGCTCCAGCCTACGCGATGTCCCGGTCACGCCCGGTCTCGTCGCCTTCGGGGAAATTGGACTCGCAGGCGAAATCCGATCCGTCGATCGCGCCGGAATTCGTGTCGCAGAAGCCTCGAAGTTCGGCTTCAAATCGTGTATGCTACCTACACACGGAATGAACAAGGAGAGCATGCCCGGTGTTACATTGATGACCGTCGCATCCATCGAAGACGCCATCGAGGCCGGCCTATTGACCTGACGCAACCTACACGGAGGAGTATATGCCGCGCACCAAACGCAGATCCGAAGAAGAACAGTTTCACGATGCACTCCACATGCTGTCCCCCGGCTCTCTCATTCGCGAGGCCATCGCCTACAGTCTTCAAGCCCGCACCGGTGCGCTACTCTGTTTCGGTCCTCAGAAAAGACTCGCCGATCTCGCCGAAGGCGGTATCGATATCGACACACCCACAACCTCGCAACTGCTTTACGAACTCTGCAAAATGGACGGCGCGATTCTACTTTCCAACGACGGCACTGAACTCTACAGCGCGAACAAGTTTTTGAAGCCGCGAAGCACGATCGGCTCCCTCGAAACCGGAACCCGTCATCGCACCGCAGAACGGATGGCCAAACAAGCCAAGTGTGTGGTGGTAGCCGTATCCGAACGTCGATCCAGTGTGACCGTATTCGTCGGCGGTCGCAAGCACACACTCGACACCATTCCAACGCTGCTCAACCGCGCCGCCCAGATCCTTCAAACACTCGAACGGTTCATCACTGCGCTCAACCAGGACATGCAGGACCTCAGCACTCGAGAATTCCAGGACATGGTCACGATCTTCGACGTATGTCGCACATTGCAACGCTATGAACGAGTGCGCCGCATCGCTTCGGAGATCGCGCCGTACATCATCGAACTTGGCGAAGAAGGCCGACTCGTTCGAATGCAGCTACAGGAACTCATGACCCCAGTCAGCGACGCGGAATTGATTATATTGGATTACTACCGAGCAAAATCCAAACTCAACCCGAATCAGATCCAGAATCGCCTCGGCGAATTGGACTCCTCTGATTTGGCGACCATGGGGAACATCAGCCAACTCCTCGGCTACAGTCAGAATTTGCGCAGTGTAGACACGTACCTGTCCAGCCGCGGATACCGGGTTCTCACGCAGACCAACCGCCTGACCAAGCAGATCATCGAGAATCTCGTAGAACGCTTCGGAACATTGCAACAAATCATGCGCGCCCCGAAAGAAGACCTCGTCGAGGTCGATGGTGTCGGGGAAGTGCTCGCCGAGCGTATTCGTGTCGGGTTGAATCTCCTCCAAAACCAGCTCGCACTAGAACGTCGATAGGGCGATACGGTATGATCACAACGACCTTCCGAAATAAGCTGAACCGTGAATTTATTGAGGAATACGAGGAGCTCGCACCGCGAATCGAGGCACTCGCACGGAGCATGCCGGGCTTCGTATCCATCAAAACATTCACCGAGGACGACGGAGAACGGGTTTCCCTGGTTGACTTTGAATCCTGGGAGACCATGAAAGCGTGGTGTGCAAATTCGGATCATCAAGAAGCACAAAGACTCGGTGCAGCACGACTGTATACTGAATACAGCGTAATCAGTTTCGAGCACTAAGCGTTTTTGTACGATAACGAATGCACGACCAAGGGGGCTGTATCTACTCGCTACTGAAGAATATCGTCTTCCAACTGGACGCCGAGCGCGCGCACCGACTCGGCATGAGCGTGCTATCTGCCCTGCAACGCCAAGCCTGGCTTCTGCATCATGTCGCCAAACGCAACCGCGTGCTGGATAAACGACTCAACCAGACACTATTCAACGTACCCTTCGAAAATCCCGTCGGACTCGCCGCAGGTTTCGATAAGAACGCCGAAGTACTCCAGGCCTGGGCAGGATTGGGATTCGGATTCGTGGAGGTCGGCACCGTCACACCGAAGTCCCAACCGGGCAATCCCAAACCCCGACTCTTCCGTATACCCGAAGAACAAACCATCCAGAATGCCATGGGTTTTAACAACCACGGCATGCGCGCCATGCGAGAGCGTGTTCGTCCTCAGTACCCACTCCACTTTCCGCTGGGTATCAACCTCGGCAAGAACAAATCCACCCCCAACGAACACGCCATCGATGATTATCTGACACTGATTCCCGAACTCGACGGAATGTGCGATTACTTGGTGCTCAATCTGTCTTCGCCCAACACGCCGGGGTTACGCGAGCTTGAGAATCCGAAGAGCATCAAATCGTTATTTACCCAGGCCACCGAATTGACCGATACGCCGATGCTCCTGAAGGTATCCCCCGACTCCGATGCCGCCTATACCGTTGACCTGTGCGCGACCGCCGTCGATGCCGGAGCAACGGGTATCATCGCAACGAACACCAGCATCGACTATACCCTGACACCGAAGGCCAAAGACTTTGGGGGCCTGAGCGGCGCGGTCATCCGAGAGAAAAGTTTCGCAATCTTCGATGCCATCGCCGAAGAACTCTATGGCAAGGCTGTACTCATCAGTGTGGGCGGCATTGACTCCGGAAACGAAGCCTATCGTCGCCTCAAGGCGGGTGCCTCACTGGTTCAGGTATACTCGGCACTGATTTACGAAGGCCCCGCATTGATTCGCCGGATCAATCGTGAATTGCTGGACTGCATAGAGATGAGTGGCTACGATCACATCACCGACGCCATCGGCGTGAACCGAAGATGAAGGAACAACAGTGAACACAGAACTAATCGTCGTGCTGGACGTGAATACACGTGACGAAGCCAACACAATAGTCGACGCCTGCGCAGGTTGCGACTGGTTCAAAATAGGCAGCCAACTGTTCACCCGATGCGGCCCGGACATCGTGCGCGAATTCGTTGACAGCGGTAAAAAAGTCATGCTGGACCTCAAATACCACGATATCCCAAACACCGTGAATCACGCCGTCGCGGCCGCAGTCGACCTTGGGGTGTCACTACTCACCCTGCATGCCAGCGGCGGTAGCGCAATGATCGAAGCAGCACGCAAACCAACCGAAGCTTCAAATACCGAACTGCTCGCGGTCACGGTGCTCACCAGCATGAATGAAAATACCCTACGCAATGACATCGGCATCCCCGAATCCCCCGCGGCGACGGTTCCACGATGGGCTTCGATGGCCATCAACGCCGGCGCCCACGGCATCGTGTGTTCAGCGCAGGAAATCACCCTGGTCCGGGACGCCATCGGAGCGGGGCCGCACATCGTCACACCCGGTATCCGCCCCCACTGGGCCAGTAAAGACGACCAACAACGCATCATGACCCCTTCGGATGCAAAATCGGCGGGCGCTAGTCACATCGTTGTCGGTCGCCCGATACTCAACCACGAAAACCCGGCACACGCCGTGCAATTAATTCTGGAGGAACTCGCATGACCCTTACACCCGAAGAAACCATCGACGCTTTCAAAGAAGCCGGTGCCCTTCTCGAAGGCCATTTCATCTATACCAGCGGACGGCACGGCGAACGATTTTTGCAGGCGGCACGGGTGCTTCAATTTCCAAATATTGTCGAACGTCTCTGCAAAGCAATGGCTGAATCAGCAAAAGATCTCAATGTTGACCTCGTTGTAGGCCCCGCAACCGGTGGAATCATCCTCGCCTACGAAACCGCACGTCACCTCAACTGTCGCGGCGTCTTCACCGAAAAAGACGATGTCGAAGGCATGGCCCTCAAACGTGGGTTTCCCCTCAAACCCGGCACACGCATCCTCGTGGTCGAAGATATTGTTACCACCGGCGGATCGGTCAAAAAAACGATCGCGCATCTTGAGAAACGCGGCGCAACCGTGGTCGGCGTGTCTGTACTCATTGATCGCAGCAGCGGCGAGGCGCAATTCGATTGCCCCTTTACGCCACTCTCCACCCTGGAGCTACGAAGCTGGTCACCTGACGACTGCGATTTATGCAATCAAGGCGCGCCGCTGATCGAACCCGACGACATTGTGATCTCATAGCACCCATTGAACCTCAATTCGTGAATTGCTATCATGTCACCACGTTGAGGCACGCTGGATCAGACTCACTGGAGGGTGCTCTGTGATAGACAAACTGACTATTCTGGGTGGCAGTAGCGTTTACGTTCCTGAGTTCGTTCATTCCCTCATCTCCCACAATCTATTGCCCAAAGAGCTTGTTCTATTTGGACGCGAAGGCAAAAAACTCGACATCGTATCCGATTTCTGCTCACGAATCGTGAGGAAGAGTGGTTATCCCGGCACAATTATCCCCTCCACCGATCTCGAAGAAGCCGCGACCGATGCCAAATACATTCTCAACCACATTCGCGTGGGCGGTATGGCCGCTCGGGTACGTGACGAGAAACTTCCACCGACCATGGGCATGATTGGTGACGAAAGTCTTGGTGCCGGAGGCATTGCAAACGCACTGCGCACGTTACCCATCGTGATCGATTATGTTGAACGCATCGAAAAAGTAAATCCCGGCGCAACCTTCATCAATCTGACGAACCCGATGGGCACCATCGTTGAAGCCCTGGTAAAACACTCCGGCCTCAAAATCATCGGCACCTGCGATCTTCCAGGCACCTACGTTCGAAAAGTTGCGCATCTTTTGGGAATTCCCGAAAAAGAATTGTTCATCGACTTTATCGGGCTTAACCACATGGGCTGGATCCAGAGCGTGCGTCACGGTAAACGCAACATCATGTACAACGTGCTCGACCTTATTCACCGTCAAAAACCTGACGACTTCGATCACGAGCTAATCGAATTGTTCCGGATGATTCCCACGCGCACCGTCAGTCTCTATTTTCATGCCGATCGAATTCTCAAGCAACAAAAGAATACCGGCACCTTTCGCGGCGAGATTCTCTACGAAGCGGAGAAACAAATCCTGAAAGCCTATGCCGATCCCCACTTGAATGAGATCCCCACATTGACCCGTGAGCGCTACACGCCGTGGTACGAACAGACCCTCATTCCACTCCTTTCGGCGCTTGAGAACAAGGATAAAGAGACGCTGATTCTCTGCGTGCAGAATAACGGGGCCATCCGCGATCTCCCCGACGATTGTAGCGTTGAAGTACCCGTGGAGCTCAACAACAAGACGCTGGTGCCGCGCCACGTCGGCGATTCCCCCCACTTCTTGAAAGGCCTCTTTCAAACCGTCAAGGAAAGTGATCGTTGGATCGTTGAGGCCGTACTTCACAAATCCTATGAATATGCATTGCAGGCCCTCACCATTAACCCGCTTGTTCCATCACTGGAGACCGCCCGTAATTTTCTTGATAAATTCGTGGAAAGTGAGGAAATTGAACTTCATTAGATCTGCCGATTCAATGAGACACAGACCTATCAAGCATGTTACAATTCAATGTATAGTCTAGTTTACAAGAGGATTAAACATGTATAACCGTATCACTGCCCTGTGCCTTGCCCTCGCCTTGATGAGCATGACCACCATAGCGCAAATCCCAATCAACAATGGTGATGGTGCCACGATGGACGACTTGATTCGCGAAAAAACCCTCGTCACGATTGTGCTCAACGGCAATGTGCCCGTGCGCGACCCCAATCTCCAAATTACGCGTCTCAACAAAGACACCATCACCTTTATCGGGGCGGACGGCCGCAATAGTGCCTATCCCCTGTCCGATGTCAAGTACATTCGTGTTCAGGAGAAACGAACCGCACAAAAACAAACTATTTTCTCCAAGGGAACGCTATCCCGCGACGAACGAAAGATTGTTGACCGCGCGAAGGGGCGCGTTGTCGAATTATTCCAATCCGAGACGGATCCAAACAACAAAATGAGGGCAGCGTGCCTCGCGGCCATTCTAGGCGAAGATGGTGCAATCCTGTACCTGCAAGCCCATGCACAGAGCAACGATACGCCCACGGCCGTATTGGCCACCACCTATCTCTACGCAGCAGGTGAAGCCATTCACAAAGACCTGCTCACCGACGGCTTCCTTCACGGAAATCGTGCCACCCGCGTGCAGACGGCCGTACTCGCCGGACTCTATGGGGGTGAATCCTTTCTCAGAGATTTACGCTACATGGCAGACGACCCGCACCCGGAAGTGAATCCATCGGCCATTCGCGCACTCGCACGTATCGGGGATCGATGGGTAGTCCCTAAACTTTACGATGGACTCGATGCGCTCAAACAACCCAAAAACGAAGCTGTCATATATGGATTATCCAAGCTTGGCGACGAGGACGTCATCAAGGAGTTGACAAAACGCCTGCCACTCGCGCGTAAAAACGAGTGGTTTCGCATCATACGAGTCCTTTACGCGCTGGGTGACGAAGAAGCGGCCAATCAAATGAGGGAGACCGGATTAAAAACCTACGCTTACGAACAACCCTCCGGCTTGCTTCTCGGAGAAAACGACGACTGGGAAGGTGGCGTATGGATACGCGAGTATCTTAAACGACCCAAAGATCCCGACTATAAAAATCTCATGTTTCGGGCGAATCTGGCTGCGGCACTGTACGGTACGGGACAATCCCAGGCCAAAATCGTATTTCAAAATTTGATGCACTTGACCAACACCCAAATTTTCGCCAAAGGAAACGCCACCAATACTCAGTACAAGGAAGCCATCCTTACCGAAGTTCAAGAAGAAGTATGCCGCCTGTTGGGTGAACAAGGGGATAAAACAATGCTTTCGTTGCTCCACGGCCCCATGGAATCCAAGAATACAAGCCTCGCGCTGGCCGCCTGCGAGGCCATTGTCATGATAGCCAACGAGTCCTATCGTGAACGGATAAGCGAATACAATCACTACACAGGTTATCGCGAAAGGCTGCTTCCCGGTTTTTTCAAGTAGTCTGGTCCGATGGACGAACAGTTACACGTAATTCTCAAAGGGCGCGTTCAAGGTGTCGGGTTTCGGCAAGCAACCTGCTCCGAAGCCTCGCGTCTGGGGATCACCGGCTGGGTTCGCAATCGTTCCGATGGTCGGGTGGAAGCCTTGTTCTGCGGCACACACGAAACCCTCGACCTCATACGCTCTTGGTGCCAACAAGGACCAGCGTTTGCTCAAGTCGATACTATCGATGCCCGCTTTGAAAGCGGTACATCGGATTATACCCACTTCACCATCCGCTATTGACCCGCTTCAAATTGTGATTTTCGCCAGAACTGTGGTATAACTTAATCGAAGTTACTGAACCACAATGCACGCGCTTAAGAAAGTGCCTCAATGCCAGAAACGCGAGACGACCTCGAAACACAGCTTTCGGAGCATCGGGAAAATAAACTCAGCTACGAACAAACTGTCATTGAAGCGCAAAAACTTTTACAGCAACGAATTCACGACAGGCGGAACGATCCAGACATCCATAGTGGTCGCGACGAAGTCATTGATGGCCTGGAATCCACCATTACCGAAGACAGGCGGCTGCTCGCCATTTGCGAAGCAAATATAGTCCATGCACAGAACAAGATCAGTAACGGCGAATTCGCGTCGCCCGACTCGTCCGAGGACCATGACCAACCGGTTTCCGCCCTCCCCACCGTCGACGATCTGATCAATGCCGTGAAGCGAATCCTGGCCTGCCACATCTTCAATATTAATCACACAACGGATCGGGACTACCTATTGGCCAAAGCCTTCCTTTTTTCACGCGCTGCGGCCAGCCTGTCCCCCGAAGACACACGCGAACTCAAAAGACGGCTTTCAATCCTTGATAAAAACAAAGCTTCGGTTCCGGTAAATACCGCTACCACTAAGATGCCTCAAGCAGAGAATAACGAAGCGACACAGGAGTCAACCGAGCCCCATGAGGTAGACGCCGAAACGCAACAACATCTACGGGACGCATTGCAAAAAGCGAATGCGAACGATTACGACGCAGTGACCCTACTGGAACTTGAAATATTGGCCAAATACACGAAAGTTCTATCCACCCGAAAAGAGGTTTCGGAACGCGCCACCTATCGTTCTCTGCAAGAGACGTTATCAACCATTCAGCAGCGGATCGAAAAAATTCCCTTCGACTAGGTACGGTTTCATCAATCCGGATCCGATTCCTCTTCCAGTCGACGCAACTCACGAGCGTAATCCTCTGGATAGTCCATATCATCCAGCACCCACGCGTCGTCTACCAACCACTCCAGCACCGATGACGCATGCTCCTGCAATAGCCCGCGCAGCCCCAAATCTTCGTAGCGCTCCAACACCGACGACCAATGGCACCTTGGAATCAAAAGGGGATGCCCTCGCCGCCCCTCATACACCGGCACAATAATTTTACCCGGCTGCGCGGCGGCCTGCTCGAACAACGCCCTGACCAGTGCGCAACGAATCGCTGGCTGATCACCAAGACACACCGCAACCCGCTGACTTTCATCTGAAAGCGCCGCGAGTCCGACGCGCACCGATGAGAGCATGCCATTTTGATAATGTACATTCTCCGCAATCACTGCGGAGGTTTCTGCGAGTGCTTCACGTACCGACGGCGCGCCCTTGCCCACGACTACGACCACTTCAGATACGCCCGCTTCCGTCAGTTGATTTACAATGTGCTCGATGAGCGTCATCCCGTTAAAGGGCAGCAGAATCTTGTGGCGACCCATCCGGCTCGAGTCCCCAGCCGCAAGCACCAACGCACTGTTCGCCATCAAAGCGATTTCGAATCGATATCGCGTACCGCATCAGGCAGACGACGTGCCGCGACAAGTTGTGCGGCAATGCTCACGCCAATTTCGGCCACCGATACCGCGCCAATATCATATCCAATGGGCGACACAATTCGATCCCACTCTTCCTGAGTCGCAAGCCCGTCCTCAAGGAAGTGTTTCTTCAACGCCCGAATCTTCCGGCGACTTCCAATCATCCCCAGAAATCGAAGGTCGTCATGAATGCACGCTTCCAACGCAAGCGCATCGAGTAAATGCCCCTTCGATACAAGAACGATATACGCATCCAGGCCCTTGGGATAGTTAGCAACCAACTCTTTCACGTTGCCCGACTGCGCGGTTGTTCCTGTGGGAAACAACCGTGCATCGGCGAACTCTTCGCGATCATCGTAGACCGTTACGTCAAAACCAAGAATGTCCGCCTGAAACGCAACGGCCTGTCCCACGTGTCCACCGCCAACAATGAGCAGACGAGGCGTCGGCACCACTGGCTCGGCATACGCTTCCTCCTCACCTTTACTGATCACCGAAGGAACCTCACTCGAAAGCGTCTGTGACAATTCATCGCCCGATGGAAACGAGGTACGACCCGCCACCGAAGCTTCTTCCATCCATTCCACCTCACCCTGTCGCGAACCGGCGACATACGTGACGAGAAGTCCGCGCGTACCACAACGGCTTGCTTCGATCGCCGCCTCAACCGCGCGACGCTGCTCGTGGATTCCGGGATTCGTAAAGAAACGCATGACACCGCCGCAAATCGGTCCTGCGGTGCGGCTGTAATCCTCGTCCAGCCGAAATTCGTGCAGCGCGGGAAGTCCATCGGCACGCGACTGACGCATACGCTCCAGACCGACCGCCTCCACCATGCCGCCGCCGAGTGTTCCCCACAGATTACCGTCCATATCCAACAACGCGACACTACCCGCCTTTTGCGGCGTGGAGCCCTGTGCGGAGATAACGGTTGACAAGACCGGTTTCCGGTCTGCATCGGCCAATTCCAGTGCTTTTCGGTATAACTCAACCATTACTCAGTGTTCCTGACTGGTTCGCGTAAGATTCGAGAATTCCTACCCGTTATAACGGGTAGGCAAAGACCATTCTAACGGGATTTTGGGAGGACCATCAAGCCCACCCCCCCAAGGAGAAATAACGACCTGCCCCGGCTGAAAATCACTCATAAGCTGAGTTGCATCAACGCAGAAGGAATGATACGCTGTCTGAACGTGTTAAAACCTTGACTTCCGTCAAGTTAAACATAGATTTTAATTATCGTATAGCGATTGTTTAGGAGGAGAGCATGTTAGAGAACGATACCGAGTCATCTCCGTTGAACATGTCACGCCGTGGCTTCCTTAAGGGAGTCAGCGCGGGTGCCGTGGCAACAGGGTTGGTCCAGCCCTCAACGGAAAAACAAGTCGCCGAAGCCGCGACCAAAACCATCGGCCCCGAAGGCACATCCATCACACTGAGTGTCAATGGAGCATCCAAAAAACTCACCGTGGAACCGCGCGTGACCTTGCTCGATGCCCTGCGCAATCGACTGGACACGACCGGAGCCAAGAAAGTATGTGATCGTGGTACCTGCGGTGCGTGCACCGTGTTGCTCGACGGCGAACCCGTCTACTCCTGCTCGATCCTCGCAGTTGAAGCACAGGGTCACAAGATTACGACCGTTGAAGGCCTGGGCACTCCCGACGACATGAGCGATGTCCAGGAAGCCTACGTGGATCACGATGCGTCCCAGTGCGGATTCTGCACACCGGGTTTCATCGTCGCTACGACCGCCTTCGTTCGTGACAATCCCGGCGCCACACTCGATGAAGTGCGCGCAGGCATGGGAGGCAACCTCTGCCGCTGTGGTACCTACAAAGGCATCACCGAAGTCGCATTCAACCTGGCGAAGAAGGCCTAAGGAGAATCACAATGGCAAAGACCGCATGGCCTGCACCAGAACGCAGAAAAAATATCGGCGCACGAATCAGCCGCCTCGATGGCCCGGCGAAAGTAACCGGTGCCGCAAAATATGCATACGATCAGAATCCGGATAACTTGCTGTATGCAAAGATACTTCAATCCTCCAAAGCAGTGGCTACCGTCACCGCTGTCGATACGAGCGCGGCTGAAGTAATGCCGGGCATCGTAGCCGTACTCGTCGAAAAAGACAGAAAAGGCGAGCTTCCTAACGTCACCTACAACGGCAATATTATTTGTACGGTTGCCGGGGAATCTGAAGAAATCGTCGATGAAGCACTCACGAAAATTAAAGTGGCCTACGAAGCCGGCACGCCGCAGATGGATGACCGCGACCCCGCCAACGCTTCAGGCCGCGATCAAGTTAAGGAAAGTGGCGATGTGGCCGCGGGTTTCGCAGAAGCAGATGAAATAGTGGAAGGCTACTACGGTCTGCCCATCATCACACACTGCTGCCTCGAATCCCACGGGCAAGTCATCGAGCACAAAGATGGCGAGCTACACATCTGGCCTTCCACCCAAAACGTGTCCGGCTATGCGGGTTCAATTGCTCGTCCATTGAAGGACTTCGGTATCAGTGCCGACAAGATACACGTCGATTGCCAATACATGGGCGGCGGCTTTGGCGCGAAATTCACCTCAGACCGCTGGGGCGCAATTTGTGCTGAGCTGAGCATCTCAACGAATCGTCCCGTCAAACTCATGCTCGAACGCGACCAAGAAATCAAAGTCGCGGGCCATCGTCCCTCCGCCTTTGGTAACGTCAAGGTCGGCGTGAAGAAGGACGGCACGATTACGGCACTCGAAGCGGAAGCCTGGGGTTCCGGTGGACAGCAAAAATTCCGCATGCCCCCCACGCCTTACGTCTTCACAGGCATTCCCAACTGGAAGTACACTGGCAAGAGCATTCCAACCAACCGTGGACTTACCCGCGCCTGGCGTGGACCCAACCATCCGCAAGCCGCACTACTCACCATGTGCGCACTCGCAGACGCCGCGGCGACCATCGGCATGGACGAGATGGAATTCTTCAAGAAGAACATAGGCCTGGTTAATCCCGATCTTCAGGAAACCTATCTCGAAGAGTTTGATAAAGCCGCAGAAATGATTGGCTATAAAGATCTCGCGCATTCACGCGGCGACAAAACCCCCGGCCACATCAAACGCGGTATCGGAATGTCGATTCACACCTGGGGTGGTCAAGGCCATCCTTCAGCCTGTTCGGTAACCATCAACCCGGACGGCTCAGTCGTCGGGCGCATGGGGACGCAGGATCTCGGCACCGGAACGCGAACAGTGACTTCCATCGTCATCGCGGATACGCTCGGCCTTGACCTGGAACAAGTCGCCATGGAAATCGGCTCGAACAGTCTGCCCGCATCCGGCGCATCCGGCGGCTCAAGTACCGTTGGTGGCGTATCCGCTTCGGCGCGCGATGCCGGAACACAGGCACTCAATGCCTTGCTCGAAAAAGTCTCCGCAGAACTCGGCGTTCCGGTAGACAACCTCGAAGCATGGGACGGCAAAATCCAGGAGATTGGCAAAGAGTCCAACAACATGGCCTGGAAAGATGCCTGCGAACTGCTCACGATGCCAGTCACCAAACAAGGCTCCAATCCAACCTCCGACAAGACCAAGCTCACTACCGGCGGCGTCGGCGGCGTACAAATGGCCGATGTCAGCGTTGATATCGAAACCGGTATCGTCACGATGAACCAGTACGTGAGCGTTCAAGACACTGGGCTCGTCATTGACCTGAAAACCTGTGAAAGCCAGCTCTACGGCGGCGCTATCATGGGAATCACCTACGCCCTCTACGAAGAAGGCATCTACGACAACAAGACAGGGACCATGCTCAACGCTGACATGGAATTCTATCGTCTTGCTGGACTGGGTGACATCGGCGAACTCAAAGTCCACCTGATGGACGATGAAAAATACGCAAGTCGTGGCGTGATTGGTATAGGCGAACCCGCCGTACTGTCACCCGGCGCGGCGATTTCAAATGCCGTGGCCAACGCCATCGGTATTCGAGTCCCTGAACTTCCATTGACCCCGGACCGCGTTCTCGACGCGATTGCTAAAGGAGGTGTTGCATGAATAACTTCACCTACGCACAACCAAGTTCGCTGAAAGAAGCGACTGAACTTCTGGCGAAAAACTGGGGGAAAACGGAAGTCCTCGCGGGTGGTACCGACCTGATAACCGCTCTCAAACAGGGCATCACCGATCCCGAAGTTGTCGTCAGTTTGAAAAACGTCAAAGGTCTGGACGGCATTAAGATGAAAGGGGGCAACCTCACCATCGGCGCAACCACTAAGCTAAGCGCGCTCGCCTCCGACAAAGACGTAAACAAAAACTTCCCGGCCTTGGTCACCGCGACTAAGAATATCGGTAGCACCCAAATGATCAACATGGGAACCGTCGGCGGCGATCTGCTCCAACGTCCCCGTTGCTGGTTCTACCGTAACGGTTTCGGATTGCTCGGCACGGATGAAGGCGACTCGCTGATTCCTGACGGCGACAACCGTTACCACGCAATCTTTGGTAACAGCGGCCCGGCGAAATTCGTGAATCCCTCCAGCCTGGCTCCGGCTTTGATCGCGCTCGGTGCATCCGTAACGCTTCAAGGTGCAAAAGGATCACGCGATATCAAAGTCGCCGATCTCTTCACTGCACCGAAGTCTGACAGCGATCGCGAGTACACCATCAAGTCCAACGAAATTCTGACGAGCATTTCCATCCCGCTTAGCGGCAAGAAAAACGGGATCTACGAAATTCGTCAGCGCGTCGGACTCGATTGGCCCATGGTCGCAGCAGCCGTCGCCTATAACGAAGAAGGTGGCAAAATCAGCAACGCCGTGGTCGTACTCGGACACGTAGCCCCCACACCGTGGGTCGCTTCCAAAGCCGCAGCAGCGTTGAACGGTCAATCTGTCAGCGATGCCACGAAAAAGGCCGCTGGTGAAGCTGCGGCGGACGGTGCATCGCCACTCAGCAAGAACGGCTACAAGGTACAGCAGGTCAAAGTGGCCGTGCGTCGCGCAATAGCCGCCGCTGCTGGATAACCTAAGCCAATAATACGAAAGGATTTACTATGAGCGAGCCGACACAGGAAACGCCGAAACGTGTGCGTATCTGTCGGCATGCCCGCTCAAACAAGTCCTTTTACGCCGACGGGGTTGTTTCCTCCCCAGACGCCTACGATTGCGGCATCATCTGGTGCGCCCAGACCAGCGACGGTATGGGCCCAGATGGTGCAATATCGGATGTTGAGGAATGTATCGAAGGACGGGAGTGTTACGAATAGACACAAATTGTCTATATTGGTGTTAAAGAGTCAGAAGGAGGCCTGGAACTGGACTGAGAAGACCGGTTTGGGCCATAATAGCACCAGAGCAGAAACTTATAGGGAGACCTCTAATGAATCGTTTTATCTCATCTCTAGCAATCGCATGCCTTGTTTCCAGCGCAGCCATCGCCGGAGTTACTAAAGAAGCCCCCATCAAGGGCAACTACCTTGAAGCCCGCACCTGCGATGTTTTCACCGCAGCGTGTTTTGCCAATGCCGAAGTCAATCTCAACGGTAAAGAAGCCATTCTTGCCTGGCAGGTAACCAGCGGTTCGCAGGACGGCATCCACCTCGATGGATTGACCGTTGCGGCAGTGGTTCGTGCAAGCGCGACGCTTGGTGACACCGCAGCGAACCCACTTCCGGCCAAAGCCATCGTATACGTCGATGACCGCGCGACCTCAGCGCAACGTGACGCACTCGTATCCCTCGCCAAAGAAATGGGTAAAGATCTTGTATCCGATATTATTCGTGTGGAAACCGTTTCCATCTCGATGAACCGGGATGCCTGCGGCGGTGAAACCTGCGCAAGCCTTAAAGTGTCTGATGTCGCCGCCATTGAAGCACGCTGCTTATACGATGGCGACAAGAAATGCGGAAACGATGTCGCGTTCTACACACCCCTGACCGATGTCGACAACGCCATGGCCCACTTCACCACCTACGAAAAATTCACCGACAAAGGCCTCGACATCAGTTGGACCGATGCCGGACGTCGTGGCACATTTATTGCCTCGTTTTCCAAGTAATTGCTATAATTCAATCATACTTTCGAACCGGTAGTCCAGCGACTGCCGGTTCCTTTTTCATCGTGCGGGTCATAATGAACCCCCGAACCTGTAAATATTTCAGTCGCCAATTCGTCTATATAGAATAGACAAGAAACGCCGATCCGCCCGTTTCCAGAGAAGGAGTAACAAGCATGCGTAACTGGTTCAATCCTATTAACCTATTCGGACTCATTGCAGTCCTCGCTCTATCCGCCACAGCCTTTGCCGAGGACGGATTCGCGCTCAACGTCGAAAACAAGGACTTCCCAGAAGAAATCAGCGACGACGTGAAAGCGCAGCTCGTTCCAAAAGTGCACCAAATCTCAGGCGAAGGGGACCCTTTCTTCGAATTCTGGTTCGCGAAAACCGTCGAGATCTCCGACATCGCAGACACCACAAAAGACAGCCTCGAAAACCTCGAAGAAATCGCACTGCTCGGCGTACTCGTCGTCCATGACAGCGAAGAACGATTCGACTTCCGCGAGGACCCCATTGACCCCGGTGTCTACGTGTTGCGCATGTGCCTCCAGCCGCAAGACGGCAATCACATGGGCACCTCACCCTTTGACACATTTGCCATCCTGATTCCTCTGGCACGCGATGCCGAAGTGCTCGAAATGGACGATCCGGAAGACATGGTCGACATCGCATCCGAAGACACCATCGCTGAGCACCCACCCATTTTGAGCCTCCAGCCCCGCGAAGAAGCCGACGGCGAATTCCCACGACTGACCCACGAGGAAGAAGAAGACTGGTACTTCCTCACCGTGTTGCTACCGGCCACCTCCGAAGGCAACGCCACCGAATTACCACTCAACCTCGTTTTCGAAGGCATCGGCGACCTCTAAGCCGGGTAATAGGAACGACCTACGCACTATTTTTCCGTGCCTGCACACCAGATTTCTCGGGTTCCATACCGAATTCCTCGTTTGCCGACCCCTGCCCCAGTTCGGTATACTGCCCTTTTAACCCGTATACCATCGGTTTATAGAGCCAGGAAAGACGATAATCCCATGACCGCTGTAGAAGAAGACATGATGATACTCAATAAATTGGGCATGCACCTGCGTCCGGCACAGCGATTTGTGCAGACCGTGCTCAAGTTCCAATGCGATGTATACCTGCAAAAAGACGGACAACGCGTCAACGCCAAAAGCATCATGGGGCTACTCACGCTCGCCGCAGCACAAGGTGCCCGCCTGCTCGTCATTTGCGAAGGGGGCGACGCCGACGATGCCATGACTGCGATTCGTGACCTAATCTCCTCCGGATTTGGCGAAGAGATGTAAGTCGGAACCCCGGACCCAACCTTAGCCGTATCCATTCATCAACCATAGGCCAATTCGTGGAAATAAAACTAAAAGGCATACCCGTATCACCCAGCGTCGCAATTGGACCCGCATACCCATTTCATGTGAGCACAATCAGCGTACAGCGATTCACGGTCAACGACACGGCAGTAGAACTGAAGCGGCTAGAAACAGCCTTCGCGACTTCCCGAGACGAATTGATTGTCTTGCGCGACCAAACTCAGGAAGAACTTGGCGAACAACATGCCTCGATATTTCACTCTCATCTTGACATGCTCGAAGATATCGCGTTTCGCCCCGAGATCGAACGGCGCCTCAAAGAAGAAAATCTCAACGTCGAATTCCTGGTTCAAGATCTAATCGACCGCTACACGAAAATGATGGAGCAGATTGACGATCCCCTGTTTCGTGAGCGCTCAATGGACTTTGTGGATATCGGACGCCGGGTACTCAACAACCTTACGCATGCCGAGACCGAGACGCTTGAAACGCTTGAACGTCCGAGCATCGTCGTGGCGCACGACCTCTCTCCATCGGAAACGGCGAACATGGACATGCCCAACACACTGGGTATCGTGACCAACGAAGGCGGGCCGACATCGCACATGGCCATTCTTGCGCGCGCCTTTGATATTCCCTCCGTCGTCGGACTTCAAACGGTTACCAAACTGGTCAGTGCTGACGATACCATCATTATCGATGGCACACGCGGCGTTGTCATAATCGATCCCCTGCCCGAAACGCTTGCCTTCTACGAAAAGGAAAAAGCGCGCATCGAGGCCGAGCGTCTCGCGATAACACAATCGGCCATCGAAGGCCCTTGTCTCACGCAAGACGGCCACGAGATTCAGACCTTCGCCAACATCGAGCTACTGGCAGAAACAAGAAACAGCATCGCGGCGCACTGCCAGGGCGTGGGCCTCTACCGAACCGAATTTTTGTACATGAACCGCCCATCACTTCCAGGAGAAGACGAACAGTTTCATTCCTACCGCAAAGTTCTGGAAGCCATGGCGCCATTGCCCGTAACAATGCGTACCCTCGATCTGGGCGGCGACAAAGTCATGCCACACCTTCAACGTGAAGTGGAACCCAACCCCCAACTCGGTTGGCGTTCGATTCGCATGTGTCTGGATCGCCCCGATATCTTCAAAGCACAACTCCGTGCCATGTTACGCGCCAGCGTGTTCGGGAAAATGCGAATCATGTTTCCCATGATCACCGGGATCGATCAATTTCGTGAAGCGCGTGACATCGTCGATCAGGTCATAGCGGATCTCACGGCTCGCGGCGTTGAATTCAATCCGGATGTCGAGATAGGCTCCATGATTGAAGTACCCGCAGCCGCCACCATCGCAGATAAACTCGCTGAAGAGTGCGATTTCTTCTGCATCGGAACCAACGACCTTATTCAATACTGCTTGGCCGCCGATCGGGTTAATCCGCGCACTGCCGAGCTCTACCAGCCGACACACATGGCCGTCTTGCGCACCGTCAAACATATTCTGGATGAGGCACGTAAAGCCCAAATCTCCTGCACCATCTGCGGCGAGATGGCGGGCGACCCGATGCTCACCGAACTGCTGGTCGGCATGGGTGCAGACTCGCTCAGCATGTCCAGCGTCTCCCTCCCGATGGTACGCGCCGAAATTGCCAATACACGCCTGCCCACGGCAAAACGACTCGCCAAGAAAATCCTCGACATGGGGTCGGTGTCGGAGATTACGGCCTTCCTCCAGGAACGGCACGATAGCCGCGATACCATTAACCTTCTGCGCCACAAAGTCAACGTCGCACAGAAGGACTGATGCATGCCACGCCGCGTCACCATTCTTGGCTCCACCGGCTCCATCGGCAACAGTGCGCTCAACGTCGCACGCGCCTACCCCGATGAAATTATCGTGCACACGCTCTCAACCAATGCAGACATCGCACAGCTTGACGAGCAGGTCCGGGAATTCGCCCCGAAGGCAGTCGCGATTATGGATCCCCAAGCGGCAGAAGCGTTTCGCGAACGACATCCTGATCTGGAAATCTTGATCGGCATCGAAGGCTTGTGCGAACTCGCTGCCATTGATTGTGACATCGTCCTATGCGGTGTCGTCGGCGGTATCGGGTTACGCCCAATTCTTTCCGCCATTGAAAACAGCAACGACATCGCGCTTGCCAACAAAGAACCCATGGTCATGGCGGGACAACTCATCATGGCGAGTGCCAGAGCGCACAACGTCAACGTGTTACCCGTAGACAGCGAACACAACGCGATATTCCAATGCCTTCATGGGCACGCATCCGACGAAATCTACAAAATTCATCTTACAGCATCGGGCGGTCCCTTTTACCAGCAAGATCGCCAAGCACTCGCCAACGTGACACCCGAGCAGGCCGCCAATCATCCCACCTGGAACATGGGCGCCAAAATCAGCATCGATTCCGCAACGCTCATGAACAAAGGACTCGAAATAATCGAAGCCATGTGGCTTTTCGATGTACCCCTCGAGAAAATCGACGTCGTGATACATCCCCAAAGCATCATTCATAGCCTCGTCGAATTCACCGACGGCAGCATTCTCGCCCACCTCGGTGTCACCGACATGACCCTGCCCATCCAATACGCGCTCAGCTGGCCCAAACGAGTCTCTACCCCCATGGCCCGACTCGATCTGACGACGATGAACGACATCACCTTCGCCAAACCCGACTTCTCAGAGTTTCCCTGTCTGGCCCTTGCGCGGCAAGCGGCTCAATTGGGAGGTACTGCGGGTGCCATACTCAACGCCGCAAACGAGACGGCCGTACAGGCCTTTCGGGACGGTGAAATATCCTTTCTATCTATCGCGGCTATCATCAAAAGTGTGATGGAAAACGCCGATATCAAGCCCGTTTCGAACCTTGAAGCGATCCTAGCCGCCGATGCGGACTCCCGCGAAGGCACGAAACACGAAATTACCACCCGAAATATGGCATAATACTGCCCATAGCCTTACTCAATCAGGAGTTACACAAGATGCTCACCAATATATTGGTCTTCCTCCTCGTACTCGGCGTACTCGTCTTTGTACACGAAGCAGGCCACTTTCTCGCCGCGAAAGCCTGCGGTGTATATGTGGATCGCTTCAGCCTGGGCATGCCGCCGCGCATCTTCGGCTTCAAATGGGGCGAAACCGATTATTGTATCGGCCTGCTCCCCATCGGCGGATACGTCAAGATGGCCGGACAGGAAGATGCCCCCCTAAGCGACGAAGAGCGCAAAGAAACCTACGGCCATGTGCCGCCCGAGCGCTGGTACAACAATAAAAGCAAACTGCAGCGCGCATTCATCCTGATTGCCGGCCCCGCCATGAATTTCGTCCTGGGTTTCATCATTTATGCCGGAATCGGTGCATTCGGTGCCGATATTCCAGCCGTCCTCAAGGAGACCCGTGTAGGTGCCGTTACACCGGACTCCCCCGCAAGTCAGGCCCCAATGTATTTGAGTGTCCAGGGGCAATCCGTCGACTTCAAGAAGGACCCCGACACCATCGGATGGCAGACCGGCGACCGGATTCTGACCATTGACGGCACCACCATGACCGGATTCCAGGACATCTTTACTGGTGCAGTGCTTAGCGGCGGCAAGGAAGTAACTGTCGAAATCGAACGCACCACCCTGGAAGGGGATACCACGCAATACGTTTCCCGAATCCGGGCCGAAAAAGAAAATCCCGATTCCAAATTCGGTACTTTCGGCATTGATGCGTTCATGTCCGCCCTTATTGAGCACGTATTGCCCGGCTCCCCTGCCGAGGAACACGGACTGCTCTCCGGCGACCGCATCATCAAATCCAACGGGCAATGGGTGGACAGCACCGCCTTCCGTGATCAGATTCAGGAGCTCGATGAGGGCCAATCTCTCACGCTTGAAGTAGAGCGCGATGGTGAGATTATTGAGCTTCAATTATTCTCGAGACGCAATGGTATGATCAAAGATATTTTCTTCGATCCCCCACTCAACCTGCTGATTGCTATTCCCGATGAAGAGCCTCTGAAAATTTCCGAAATCACTGAAGCCTTCTCGTCGCGTACAGGTCTTGCAAGCCGAGACGAGATAATGGATATCAACGGCAGCACAAAAATCGGTACCGAGATTCGTCAGCTCTTCGAAGCCGACCCTGAAGGAGATGTGTCGCTCACCATCGCAAGACACGGGTTCTTTGGAGCGAGCGGTGAAAACGACACGGTGACGCTACCTCTGCGAGATGCCATTCAGGCGATTACCAGTGTCGACCCAGACGCACTACCCAAAATTCGTGCGGTGATCGCCGAACACGGAGAAGAACCGATACTCAAAAAGTACGACGAAATCACCCACATCGATGGTGAACCCGCGTCGATCGCCTCACTCGAAGCCATCGAGCGCACACGAATCGGTGAAACCATCCCGATAACCGTACACCGCCCAAGTGTATTGTTTGGTCTTCACCAAAAAGAATCCACCCTTCAAGCTGAAATCACCGTGGACTCAATACAGCAAGTCGGCGTGGTATGGCGTCAGGAAAAGATCTTCCATAAAGAAGAATTCGGTAACATTCTTCCTGCTGCATGGACAGAGTGCGTGCGCCGGACCGATGAGATCGCTACTATCCTGGCGAAACTCTTCACCGGAGGACTCAGCCCCCAATTGCTCGGTGGTCCAGTCCTGATTTTCGAAATTACGACTCAGACAGCGAAACGCGGTGCCTACGAATTCCTTACGACCATCGCCTTTATCAGCATCAACCTGTGCATCTTTAATCTGCTTCCCTTGCCGGTGCTGGACGGCGGACAACTCACGATTATCGCCATCGAAGCGGTTCGACGACGCCCCATTAGCATGAAGGTGCAGGAAACCGTCCAGGGCGCGGGATTCTTCCTCATCATCGGACTACTGATATTCGTGACCTTCAATGACTTCAGTCGAATTATCGAACGTCTGCTCCCCTGAGTGGGTACACCGATGACACTCTTCCGTCGTATTGCGCCGACGGACTCTAAAATGCGCATAATTTCGCCTACGATACATAACGATGGGGCCAATCATGGGTAGCATCACCTGCAAATTCGGCGGGTCCTCACTCGCCAGCACCGAAAATATTGAAAAAGCCATTGCGATCATCCAAAGCAACGATGACCGTAAGTACATCGTGCCGTCTGCACCCGGAAAACGCTCCGACGACGACAAAAAAATCACCGATCTACTGCTCGGTTGGTTCCACATCCTTCAAGACGATCTCGATCCCGCTCAGCCCATCACTATCATTCGCGACCGCTTCAATGCACTCCGCGAGGGACTCGCTTGCACTGTTGACATCGACGCTGAGATCGATGCCATCATCAAGGAAGCCCCCTCCTACTCCTCCCCCGACTTCCTCGCGTCACGCGGCGAATACCTCAACGGAAAACTTATCGCCGATAAACTCGGTGCCACCTTCGTCGATCCCGTGAGCGTGATTCACTTCGATACCCGCGGCAACCTCGATCCCGCCACCTACGAATCGCTCGGTCAGGCACTCGAAGGAGACGGACGGTTCGTCATTCCCGGCTACTACGGCTCAGGCCCCGATGGACACGTAAAAACCTTTGGACGCGGCGGCAGCGACGTCACCGGCTCTGTCGTCGCCCGTGCAACCGGCTCAACGCTCTACGAAAATTGGACCGATGTCTCCGGCTTCCGCATGACCGACCCCCGAATCGTCCCCCACGCCCATCGCATCGAAGAGATTACTTACGGCGAATTGCGAGAGCTGGCGTACATGGGTGCATCCGTGCTTCACGACGAAGCGATTTTTCCCCTGCTGGAGCCCGGCATTCCCATCAACATTCGCAACACCAACGATCCCGAAAATTCCGGCACGATGATTCTGCGCGACCGCGTCGCACAGCGACCGGTATGCGGAATCGCGGCCCGCGGCGGTTTCTCCATGATCAACATCGAAAAGACGCTGATGAACCGGGAACTGGGCTTTGCACTCAAGGTGCTCACCGTATTGCGCGACCTCGGAATCAATTTTGAACACATGCCGACCGGTATCGACACCATGTCCGTCATCGTCAAAGACGAAGAGCTGGGCGACAAAGGCCAGGCCGTGGTCGACACCATTCGAGAAGACTGTCATACCGATTCCGTCACCCTCACCAACGGACTCGCCCTTATTGCGACCGTAGGAAAAGGTATGAACCATCACGTCGGCGTGGCCAAAACCTTATGCGCCGCACTCTCCGACGATGCCAAGGTGAATATTCGCGTCCTCGATCAGGGTTCTTCAGAAACCAACATCATCGTAGGGGTTGATGAGCCCGACATGCATTCAGCAGTCAATGCCATATACAATGCCTTTGAGAGACGAGACTAACCACACCCGGGAGAAGCCAGCGTGACCTTAGATGACCATCGCCGCACCAAGATCGTCTGCACCATCGGTCCCTCCTCACAATCTCCAGAAACCATGCGCGACCTGCTCAACGCGGGCATGAATGTTGCCCGGCTCAACATGTCCCACGGCGTTCACGAGTACCACCGGAAAACCTACGAACGCCTACGAGATGCTGCACAGGAAACAGGCAAGAACCTGGGCATCATGATTGATCTCCAAGGCCCCAAGATTCGCACAGGCAAACTCGTGGACAATACTCCCGTGCACCTCGAAGTCGGACATGCATTCTGCATTACCACCCGAGAACTTGTAGGCACGGAGACCTGCGTATCAACCAGCTATACGGCGTTGTCGAGCGACGTAAAACCTGGCGATGCGATTTTTATGGCGGACGGCGTACTTGAGCTCCTGGTCGAACGAATCGACGGAAACGATATTCACTGCACGGTCATTCACGGAGGTTTTCTCGGGGAACACAAAGGCATCAACCTTCCCGGCGTTGATGTCAGCTCGCCCGCCCTTACGCCCAAAGACATTCGCGATCTGGAATTCGCGCTTACCTTGGACATCGACTTTATTGCGTTATCCTTCGTCCGCACATCCGAAGAGGTCCTCGATCTGAAGGAACGGATCGCCGCTACCGGAAAACCCATTTCTGCCATCTCCAAAATCGAACGTCCCGAAGCCGTCGCCAATTTTGAAGCAATTCTTGAAGCCTCAGACGCCGTCATGCTTGCTCGGGGCGACCTCGGTGTGGAAGTTCCACTCAACAAAGTCCCGCAAATCCAAAAAGACCTCATCAGCCAGTGCAACGACGTCGGAGTTCCCGTCATCACCGCGACCCAAATGCTCGAATCGATGATCAGCAGCGCGCGCCCCACCCGTGCAGAAGTCGCTGACGTGGCCAACGCCATCTACGACGGCACCGACGCAATTATGCTTTCCGGCGAGACCGCCTCAGGTCAATATCCCGTTCGCACGGTCGAAGTCATGGCCGACATTGCGCGCGACGCCGATAAATCATTGTCAGACTCCCCGTCGCACATTCGTATCATGCGTATGCGCGAGTCAGGAATCCGCCAGGGCAGAGGAAGTTACGGCGACGCGATCGGGCAGGCGGTGTGTCGTACGGCCCACGCCATCGGAGCGACGCGAATCGTCTGTTTCACGAAAATGGGTTACACCGCCGCATTGATCGCACGATACCGGCCCAGCGTACCCATCACCGCCGTCATCATGACACCCGAAATCAGTCAACGATGCTCCGTCATCTGGGGTGTCGATACGCTGCTCAGTACCGAAACGCCCTCCATGCCCACCATCGACATCCTGGTCGACCGTATTCTGCTCGACAATCAACTCGCCGAACCGGGCGACACGGTCGTCATTGCCGGGGGTGTACCCTTCGCCATCCGTACGCGCACCAATATGATGAAACTCCATACCGTCGGCGCAAGTAAATAGCAAATCTACCCAAGATTGATTACAATAAGTCGATGCCATCACACAAACACATTATTTCCGGGAACTGGTTTCAGCAGACCTTCGATGCCCTCTATCCCATCCTCTATGCCCACAGAACCATTGAAGCGGCCGAGGCCGAATCGATTTTTTCAATTGAACAAACCAACATCCAGCAAAATGACCGTGTCCTGGATCTATGTTGTGGCGGTGGACGCCATATCGCGCATCTCAGAAACGTGAGCGACCACGTCGTCGGTCTTGATTATTCCTCTCACCTGCTCGAAATCGCCCGTGAAACAGTCGGCAATGAACAGCCTCTCATCCGGGGAGACATGCGCCACCTCCCCTTCGTGGATCACTTCGACGTTCTCGTCAATTACTTCACCAGCTTCGGCTACTTTCGCGATGCAGAGGAAAATGAAAAAGTCGTGCGCGACATGACACTCGCCCTCAAATCCGGCGGTCGCTTCTTCATCGATTACATGTGCAAAGACTGGGCCATCGCCAACCTCGAAGAAGAGACGCGTCGATCGGCCGAAGGGTTTCAAGTCTACGAACGCCGTTGGATCGAAGCCGACGGATCGCGCATCAACAAATCCACCAGCATTAGCCGAGGCGACGATGAAATAAAACACACTGGTGAATCTGTTCAACTCTACACCACTGACGAATTTTCCACGCTACTGACGAATGGAGGCCTCATTATCGACAATCTATATGGAAATTATGCGGGCTCTCCGTGCGCGCCAGAATTCCCGCGAATGATAGCCGTTGGCAGGAGAGCCTGACATGGCTTCACTGCTCGACGAGTATATGAATGCTGCGCCGGCACTGATCGAGTGTTATTCCGGCGCTCCAGGCGACCTCTTCACGAAGGCACCAGCAACCCGGCCTTGGGATTCTAATCTCGTGGAAGGCATTCGGGCCTATAACGACGCCTTGGGACATCATCCGGTCTTCAGCGGAGACGAAGCAGTCATCATAACCGGACAACAACCCGCCATTTTTGCCGGCCCGCTCTATTCCGTATACAAAGCCATCACCTGCATCAAACTCGCCGAAGAATTGTCCAAAAAAACGAACACACCCGTCGTTCCTGTCTACTGGGTCGGCAGCGAAGATCACGACTTTGATGAGGCGGCCACCGTATACTTCCCGACCCGAAAACATACAACGGATAAAGTGACGCTGGAATGCCCGCCTGAGCACATCGGACGCTCGCTGCATCGGATTCCAGTAACAGAGCAAGTGGATGCGCTCATCAGTGACCTTCTCGAAAGGGGTCCCGGCGGAGAATTTCGCGACGACATCGAAGGGTTTCTGCGAGAGTCGGCAACGGCTTCTGACTCACTCGCGGACTGGTCCACGCGCATACTCGCCCGCCTGTTTCGCGACACGCCCCTCATTTTTTTCGCGCCCCATCTCGCCGCCGCACGTTGCGCTTCTTCCTCAGTTATTCAGGCCGCAATCGAAAATCCTCTAACGACCTCACACGCCGTAAACGAGGGCGCACAAAAGATGGAGTCACTTGGGTATCCCGCGCAAGTTGTCAAAAACGAAGACGAATGTGGATTTTTTTACGAGGTCGATGGCGTTCGCAACAAGGTTCTCTATCGCGATGACACGTTTCATCTGCCCGACCTGAACACGACCATCACGAAAGAAGAATTACTCGAAACTCTGGAGGCCGATTCCGAACGATTCAGTCCCAACGTCGCTCTACGCTGCGTCGTTCAACAACACCTCTTTCCCGTTTCAGCCTATGTCGCCGGTCCAGGCGAACTCGCCTACTGGGGGCAATTCAAAGGCGTTTTCGAGGCTTTTGACCATCCGATGCCCATCGTTTATCCGCGCGCACACGCCGTATTGACCTCCATCAAACTAAACAAGCTCCTGAGTAAATATTCGCTAAGTCCGACCGACCTACTTGGACAGAAAGATGAACTTCTCCAGTCCTGTCTGCGCACTATAACTGACTCGCCAGAAATCGAGCGAACCCAGGCGGCCAATCAGGAAACCAACACCGCAATAAAAACGTTGGCCGACGATCTTCGCGCCAATGCCCCTACTGCCGCGAACATGGCCACCAACTTGGCCGAAGATCTCGAACGCAAGTTTGCTAAACTCGAAAACAATCTGCTCCTAAGCGATACCAAACGTCGCGAGACAGTTGAGGGACACCTGCAACGTCTCCAGCAATGCCTCGCCCCGAATCGCAAGCCCCAGGAACGCATGCACACCGTGGTTCCCTATTTGTTCGAGCAAGGCTGGGGGCTACTCGATATCCTGATGCAAAATCTTGAGACCGGAAATACAACTCTCAACGAGGTGGAACTATGAGCGTGGACGTACTCGCTATCGGCGCACATCCCGACGACGTCGAGCTCGGTGTCGGCGGCACATTACTGCGCCTTGCCGAAGACGGTTACCGCGTCGGCATTCTTGATCTGACCCTGGGCGAACTCAGCTCGCGCGGTACCATCGAAGAACGCATGAAGGAAGCACAAGATGCCTCCGAACGCCTCCAGGTTTCGATTCGGCACAATGCGGAGTTGCCCGACGGCGGATTGCAGAACACGCCCGAACAACGACTCGAAGTAATCCCTTTCATCCGCATGCTCAAGCCGAAGATTCTCCTGCTTCATCGCAAGAATGACCGGCATCCCGATCATCGCATCGCCTCAGAACTCGCGCGGGATGCCAATTTCTTCGCCGGGGTTTCATCCATCGTTACCGAGGAAGCGCCCTACCGCGCGGATCACGTTTATTATTACAATCCCTATACCGATGACCAGACTCCGCCGCAGGTGGTGATGGACATCAGCCCCGTATTCGCGCAAAAGATGGACGCCTTGAGCGCGTATCACTCCCAGTTCCACAACCCGAATTATGCCGGCGCCGAAACCCTTGTGGCCAGTGAATCGTTCTGGGCAGGCATCGAAAAACGCGCGGCCTACTGGGGAAACCGGATCGGCGTGGAATACGGCGAACCATTGTATCGCGAAGGCCCCATGGGCATCGCGGGCTTCAGCGAACTCGAGGAAAACGCATGAGAATTGGCATAACCTGTCATCCCTCCACGGGCGGTAGTGGCATCATGGCCACCGAACTTGGATTAGCGCTCGCGGAACGCGGCTATGAGGTACACTTCGTCACCACCGAGATCCCCTTTCGGCTCCACGAATTCCGGCAGAATATCTTTTGCCATACCGTGAATGTCGTTTCCTACCCCCTCTTTCGTGATCCTCCAGCAACGCTCGCATTGGCAAGCAAAATTTGCGAAATTGCCGAGGAATACGATATTGAATTGTGGCATGCGCATTACGCCATTCCGAATGCGGCCTGTGCCATCATGGCGCGTGACATGCTTCCCCCGGAAAAACAGTTCAAGATCATCACTACCCTGCATGGAACGGACATTACGCTGGTGGGCGCGGACCCGTCCTTTTACCGCATCACACGCCATGCCATGCAACAAAGCGATGCGGTGACCGCGGTCTCCAAGTGGTTGACCAAGGAAACGGAACGCGAGTTCGCCCTCGACGAGCCAGTGCACACCATTTACAACTTTCTCGATGTGCAAAACTTTCGACCTGAATCCCCACAACGCTGTACACTGGCCAGTGACGACGAGAAAATAATCATGCACATCTCGAACTTTCGACCTGTGAAACGGGTTACCGATGTCGTGCGCGTGTTCAACAAGGTCATCCAGAAAATCAATGCGCGATTGGTCATGGTCGGCGATGGACCCGAACGCCTTTCCGCTGTCGGCGTAGCCAAACAACTCGGAATCACCGACAAAATCACCTATCTCGGAACCCAGGGTGCCATCGAAGAAATTATTCCCTGCGCCGACCTGATGTTTCAGCCCAGTGAACACGAAAGCTTCGGGCTCACCCACCTCGAAGCCATGTCCTGCGAAGTCCCGGTTCTATGCACCAACAGCGGCGGCGTAATCGAAGTCGTCGAACACGGCGTGACGGGGTATCTGGCCGAAGTGGGCGATATTGATACGATGGCCGACTACGCGCTCGAGATCCTGACGGACGATGAACGGGCCCGGTCCATGGGAGCCAAGGGCCGACAGCGCGCGCTCGACCATTTCGACAAAAACATGATTATCGAAGAGTACGAGGCTCTCTATCGCACCATTATGAACGCCTGACCACCATCTCCAACAAACAGAAAACGGGCCAGGACTCCCATCGGAATCCTGGCCCGCTGATTTTTTTGTCCCGCTAACTATTGCACGCGCTTCGCCGTAAAATTCTGTGTTTCACCCATCTTCAGGCTCACCGATTCCGTGAGGCCTGCTTCATTGCGAGTGAAGGTAATAACCATTCCAAAGGGTCCCGCGAATTCGGTGTCCGAAATCGGCTCAAGTTCCGCTTCACGGTCGCCCAATCCAATGATAAGCACGTTTCCGCGCTGGGAAACTTCGAATTCCTGAACGCCACCTATCGAATACGTGCCCGCGTATTTAGCCAGTTCTTCCTGACTCAATACGACCGTTTCAGGCTCATCCACATAGGCATAACTTACAAAGCCAAACATCATTTCATCCGTCGTCGGCTGACCGAAGGTAACCGTTTGGGTCGGATCCGGGTTCGTTTCATTCTCCGGAGAATTGTCCCAGGTCATAGCCACTTCAAGACTCGTTCCCTTGGGAAGAATCTTCGGCTCGGCGTATTTGTAGGATGTCTGCCAGTTAAAATCATACTGCGGCACATCCAACACCACTTCTTGCGAGCCGTCAGGATACGTCGCCGTGTACTTGGCCGCTACCCCACGCAAATGCATGTGCGGTGTATACGAAAGAAGCATAATGTCATCCTTGAACGTTGTGCTGACCGTTTCCGTGTGACGCGCCTTACCCGCCGGAATGCGGAAATCCATCTTGCCCATTACGTTCCCGTGAATCTGGTGCTCGGGCTGGAAGTCCTTCGGGTAAAAATTAAGGCCAACCCGTGACTGATCCCAGACACCCGTTCCTGGACCCGGCTCCTTATGGTAGTGCATCTGCCAGTTTACTTTGGTACCTGCGCGCATCATGCTGCTGAATCCTTCGCGCATAACACTGGGATCGTTCCCCGGTGCAATACCGCCAAGGCCGTCGCTGATGATGTGGTGGACGACCGAGCTGCCCGGACGAAATTCAATGGCTTTCAACCAGCGATCTTCGGAGAGCATCTCTTCGGTCACATCCGTCTGAAAAGTAACATATAGATCTTCAACGTCGTCTTCAACGAAGTACCGTTCCGGCATGGAAACAACAAGATCCGGCTCACCAATCTGCCAACCGTCCGTGTCCGGAAATTTCAGTGGTTCCGGTGCGTCCGCCAGACTTCCACGGGCCGCACCCTGCTCTGCCCAGGCGACGATGGTATCAATGGCGGCCTGGGAAATCGTGCGCTCATTTTCAAACACGCCATGAAATTCTGCTGTAGCGTCCCAAGGCGGCATATCTCTATTGGAAACGGCCTTCGCGATGGCTTTTGCCCAGGGCCGCACTTCCTGATAGGTGGTAAACGCCATCGGCGCGACCATGCCACCAAGATTGGCCCCTTCAGGTCGATGACAGATCTGACAGTTTTCCTGAAGAATGGGTAACACGTCCTTCGTGAACGTGACTTTCTCGGCTGCAGAAGCCGCAAAAGGCATCGATAGGATGATCCCCGCGGCGATAAACTTACTGTATGACATGGTATTTTCCTCCAAGTATTCTCGAAACGATAGCTATTGATGTAATTATAGGCTCAACTTGAGACTGTTTAACACCCGTTCAAGTGTCAAAGTTCACAAAATTCCCCTATATTGCGAACGTTACGACTCATCCGATTCGGGCGCATCGTCAACATCCCGCTGCCGATTGCGTCGTTTACGCCGTGCTTTCTGCTTACGCAAACGATCTATTTTGCGTTGCTCAGGAGTTTTGACCTCGCCTGACTGCGCCTCAATCAGTTCACACAGCCTGCGCCGGGCATAGAAGCGATTTAAGGCCTGCGAACGCGCTTTCTGCATCTTGACTTCCAGGCCTGAAGGCACGTGTTTGATGTAAACACACGTGGACGAACGATTCACGCTCTGACCGCCAGGGCCGCCCGATCGAATGAATTTTTCTTCCAGATCGGACTCGTGAATCGCGTTGCGCGCCATCCGATTCAGCAATTCGGTCTCTTTTTTCGGCGTCACACCAAATTTGGGCATAGCGGCCTATGCAGATTCCAGCGTCACGTTCACATTGTTTCCGATACGCGCGTTTAATCGCTCGTCCGCGCGATCCCCATTGTACGCGATTTCCAGATAACCCGAGCTCCCGAAGAGCGCCAACGGTAATCCGGAACCGACCTGACCATAGCCGTCCACAATTCCGCCCACAGGAAAATCGGCCACCTCAACACGCGCGACCTTGGATCCACCTAAATCGGATTCATGAATATTGCTGATGAGACTACCAAAACGATTCACCAAAATGACCTGTCCGCCAATCGATGTTGCACCATCGATTTTCAATTCAAGTAAATCAAGAAGTTTTGGGCTATCGAGCACTTCCCCCAAGTCCGATAATTGACCACCCGATGCCAACACTGCGGCCGCGGGCGCGAACACATCGCGTCCGAAAAACGTCTGTCCAGCACCTGACAGCACAACTTCGGGATTCGAAATAACGCGAGCTTCATCAATCGTAAAGTGTTTGCTAAGGAATGTTACGACACCGTTATCCGGGCATAAAATCGTTTGCCCCTGCATTGAAATTGCAATCGGAGACGAGCCCGCCGCGATGCAGGTGATATGCACAGTCCCTTCCGGAAAATAAGGAATCGCTCCAGCCAGAAACAATGCTCCTTCGGTAACATGATTACGCGGAATGTCGTGGCTCAAATCCTCGACCTGCACTCCCGGGTAGCGCGAATACAACATGCCTTTAATCGAAGCCACGTTCGCGTCCCGCTCCTCGAAATCCGTCGTTAATGTCACCAGTGAAGGCATTAAAACTCTCCTGCGCGCTATGCGAGTTGATTGAGTGAGTGACCCGAATCGTTATTTACCTTTTGCTCACTTCGGATCTCCGATACTACCCTGAATCAACGGTTCCAAGCAAAACTCCGCCTGGCAACCCGCTCAAAACAAGAGAAGGGCACCGCACACGTGCGATGCCCTTCCAACTTTGGAGATTTTTCGTGCCGTTAGACGCTTACGTCGAGGTCGTTTCCGGTGTCCGGAGCTACCGGAACAAATGAAGCCTGAATGAGCCTCAAGGTGCTTGCCCCGAGATTTTCGACTACCTCCTTGGTTTTGGCCAAAGCCGCAACCTGCTGAGCAGTCTGAATCTGAGTGCTACTTGCAACAGCCCCGACACCAGCAACGGAAACATATCCATCCATGATTCGTCTCCTTTTGTTTAGGTCGGGTTCTCCAATGGTTCTATCTCCACTTCTATCGTCAGAGAGCCGAGAAAACTTTAGCGAAATTGAGTCAGTTAATATAATTTATTACGTTATACTTTAGACATAACTTACTTATACAAAGAATGATACGTATTTATATATTTAGACATGTACTATCTATAGGCATCTATCGTTTTCGGCTTTTCGTTCTGATTTCACGAAAAAAGGCCGTCAATATGCCCCCGCATTCCTCCCCCATGAAGCCACCCGTCACCGCAGGTTGATGATTGAATCGCGTGTCGCCCAGCAGGTCCATCAGCGTTCCGCAACATCCTGCCTTCGGGTCAGTCGCCCCCCACACCACTCTGTCCAGCCTGCCCAGAATGATAGCGCCCGAGCACATTGGACACGGCTCGAGCGTCACATAGAGCGATGCCCCTTCGAGACGCCAGCTCTTGAGATGGTTTGCCGCCTGTGTAATGGCCAACACCTCCGCATGCGCAGTAGGATCCTGTAGGGTTTCTCGCAGATTATGCGCTTTTCCAATTATTGTCCCGTCATGCACGATCACGCAACCGACGGGAACCTCTCCGGCGTCATAGGCTTTTTCGGCCTCCCCGAGCGCATAATTCATATACCGTGTGTCGTCATCCTGCATAACGCCATTGTCTTGTATGCGCCCCCATCAGTTCAAGCACATTGAACACAAATTGCCCGCAGTTGTTCGGTCTTTGCTAATTCGATACAATAGCGAGGAATTTTGAGACGACATCTATTGATAATCAGGTAAGGAATCTGCATGTCCAATAACGGGGAATCGAGTCTTGGCATTTATCTTGCCGAGATCTCCAAGATTCCACTACTCACGTCGCAGGAGGAGATCCGTCTTGCGCGCCGTATTGAAAAGGGTGATGCGGAAGCCCGGCGTTTGCTTATCGTCTCCAATTTGCGTCTGGTCGTCAGTATCGCCAAGAAATATCTCTATTTCGGTCTACCCCTTCTCGACCTCATTGAAGAAGGCAACATTGGACTGATGAAAGCGGCCGAACGATTCGACCCCGATCGAGGCTGCAAATTTTCGACCTATGCGACCTGGTGGATTCGCCAGGCGGTCACCCGTTCGCTCTCGAATTTCGGGCGTACCGTACGCATCCCCGTTTATGTCACCGACAGCATTACGAAGTACAAGAAAAGTACCGAGGAGCTGTACATCAAACTCGGTCGTCAACCGGAGGCCGAAGAAATCGCTGAAGCCATGGGCATCAAGCTAAACGAAGTCGAAAAAATTCGCCGTTTCGTGCAGGATGTTACGCCACTGGAAAATCTCGAATCAACAGACACCGACGCCGGTCTGGGCATGGCAGAAAATTCACCCGCAGTGCGCACCAACAAAGACATCGTTCAACTCGAACTCGATCAGCAGATGGAAGAGCTTTTAAAAGAGCTCACCGAGCGTGAAGCGGGCATCATTAAGTATCGCTACGGAATCACCGACGGCAAGGCGCACACGCTGGAACAGACCGGTCAAGAATTCAATCTGACGCGGGAACGCATTCGACAGATCGAGAAAAATGTATTGAAACAGTTGGCCGTTTATGCGCAAGAACACGAAGAAGATTTTCGCCCCTAATTCTATTTAGGAAAGCCACACTATGGACCTCACCCATATCATCCGCAACGTGCCTGACTTCCCTGTTGACGGCATACAATTCAAAGACATCACGACGCTCTTGCAAAATCAGGATGCCTTCCGGCACGTCATCGACACCTGGCACAAGCGTTACGAACCCCAGAACATTGATGTCATCCTGGGTGCCGATGCGCGAGGATTTATCTTCGGTGGTGCGCTCGCCTATGCGCTGGGAAAACCCTTCGCTCCGATTCGCAAAAAGGGTAAGCTACCCTACGACACCATCTCCGAAAACTACGAGTTGGAATACGGCACGGACACGCTAGAGTTACACATCGACGCATTGAATAAAGGCGACCGCGTCGTGATCATAGACGATCTACTCGCGACCGGTGGTACCATGGAAGCGTCTGCGAAACTCGTAGAAACACTCGGCGGCAACATCATCGAACTGGCTTTCGTCGTAGAATTGCCCCCGTTGAAAGGCCGTGATCGACTCACCGGATACGACATCCACACCTTCGTGGAGTACATGGTCGACTAATTCACGCTCAGTCCGGAGAGTTCATCTCTTTCTCGACGGTATCGAAATTGTCTTCACTATTTCGCGTCGAATCCACCATGCCCTTGAATCGCTCCATGCTCTGAACGATGAACAAGCCTGAACCCGTAGCGTAGGGATTCTCCTGATCATCCAGATAGATCTCGCCGTGGGTATATACTTTTTTCCCCTCAACTTTCTCTACCCATGTCTCAACGGTATAGATATTGCCCAAGGGAATGCTGTGGTGAAAGTTTATCGTGATGCTCGCCGCAACGACCGGATTTCCGGAAACCCAGCAACAGATCCCCATCGTATGATCCAGCACGGCCGCCATACTTCCGCCATGACCGTGTCCCGGAGGACCTTCGGCATCGGGTCCCCACCACACCTTCGTGAACATGCGCATGTCTGATTCACGCACAAACATTTTCATGCGCAGCCGCGTGCCTTCGGGATCACCATCGACGAACGAACTACCGCCTTTGGTGCTGAACGGCATCGTGATCGGGGTCAACGATTCATCAACTTCTATCGCAGACAAATCAGGGGGCGTAAAATCGGGCATCTTCGGACTCGCTTTATTCAGCCGTATGGAATGGATCTAAGCGTCTTCTTCGGACTTCAATCGCTCATGAAATTCGCCGAATGTTTCGCCTTTGTTATCCTTCATATACGCCATCGCCGAGCGAGGGTGTTTACGAAGAATTCCCGTCACGAGATAAGGAATTTGATACCCCCACTTCAACTCAGCTTGCAGATCGATAAAGTGTTCTTCGATAAGGTTCAAAATGGGAGTCGCGTTGAATTTCGGATTTTTCAAGAAGCCGAGCAATAGCTCCGTAGTGCAGTTACCCGCAGCGCGGCCCATGCCGTAAATGCTTCCGTCCAGGTAATTGATGCCCTTGATGATGCCTTCAATCGTATTCGAAAAGGCCAGCTGCTCGTTGTTGTGACAATGAATCCCAACCTGTTTGCCCGGAAGTGCCGTCAGATATTTCTCGGCCAAGTATTGAATCTGTTCGCTGTACAGACAACCGAAACTGTCCACCAGATAAACAACATCCACATCGGTTTCCGCAAGCTGAGCAATCGCTTCGTCCAGATCCGGCTCAAGCACATGGGAAGCCGCCATGATATTCACAGCAACCTCATATCCCTTATCCTTGATTTCGCGAGCCATGGCAATCGCTTTATCCACTTCATGCGCGTAGGTTGCCATGCGGTACATGGAAACGAGTGACTCTTCTTTGGGGAGAATCGTGCTCATGTCAGTGCGACCCACATCGGCCATGACGGAAATTTTCGTGCTTGCTTCAAAGGCCACCGAACGGATGTCTTCTTCGTCACAGAATTTCCACGGACCAAAATCATCGGTGGAGAACTGGGCTTTGTCGCATTTATACCCGAGCTCGCAATAGTCCACGCCCGAATCCACACAAGCCTGAAACACAGCCTTGACCACTTCGATATCAAATCGATGGTCATTCATGAGACCACCGTCACGAATGGTACAATCAAAAACACGAATTTCCGGTCTGAACATCTGAACGACTCCTAAACAAACAAAAACGATGGGTGAAAAACGACTGAAAAACTCCAGACAAGGCCCGATATACTACTGTATAGACGGCATTCAATGCAAGTTATAGACCGATACCTCGCACCCGATGCCTTCGATTCGGTACAATAGCGTCCTTTCTCCACCAACCCCGAAAATTTTCCTCCCATGTCGAACACAAGCACCACCGAAGCCATACTCTCCGCCCAAAGCATCACCCGCAGCTACGGATCACAACCCGTCTTCTCCGATCTCTCAATCACGATTCACGCCGGTGAACGCGTCGGACTGATCGGACGCAACGGATGCGGAAAATCGACGCTGATGAAAATTCTGGCCGGCCTCGATGAACCAGATTCCGGCATCGTCACGCGTAAACAGGGTCTTCGCGTTGGCATGTTGTCCCAGGACTGCATGCTCGACCTTGATCTCAGTATCGGCGAGGTACTTCAATCCTCCTGTGCCCATACCCAACATCTGCTCAGCGAACATGAGCGATTGGCCGTCGAACTGGCAGACGAAACCATCACTGAGAAGCGGCACACTCTGCTCCAACACGAGTTTGAAGAAGTCCATCACAGCCTTGAACTATGCGATGGCTGGAATCTCCAACAAACCATCGACAAAATATCGGATGCGCTGGGGTTGCTCGAAGCGGAGCGAATACTGAATACGCTTTCCGGCGGCGAGCTTCGACGGGTCGACCTCGCAGCCACATTGATCGCCCGACCGGATGTTCTGCTTCTCGACGAACCAACCAACCACATCGACACACGCAGCGTGGAATGGATCGAAAATTTTCTGTCGGGATACGAAGGCACCTGTCTCATCATCACCCACGACCGCTATTTTCTCGAACTCGTGGTGAACCGAATCGTCGAAATTGAATTCAACGAACTCTACAGCTTCCCCGGAAACTACGAACAATTCCTCGAATACAAGACACGTATTCACGATATCGCCGAACGTACCGAACAATCCCGGCAAAATGTGTTGCGGCGCGAACTCGAATGGCTACGACGCGGCCCCAAGGCGCGGTCGACGAAACAGAAGGCACGCATCAATCGCTACGACGACCTGGAAGCACAGGGCGGACCCAACCAGCACAAGGGTTTCGAGTTTCAGATTCCACAACCGCCGCGATTAGGAAAACGCGTCCTGGATGTCGAAGACCTCAGTTTTTCCTACACAGACACACCCCTCTTCCGCGACTTCTCCATGATCATGCAAAAAGGCATGCGGATCGGCATCGCTGGCCCGAACGGCAGCGGCAAAACCACCCTGCTACGATGTCTGCTCGGCGAAGAGGATGGCTACAAAGGCAAAGTATTCAAAGGCGAGACGACCGAGTTTCTCTATATTGACCAGAAACACTCCGATATCGATCCCGAAAAAAGTATCATCGATTTCGTCTCCAACGGCACCAATCATTGGGAAGTCAACGGCAATCGCGTATTCATTCCGGGATACCTCGAAGCCTTTCTCTTCGACACGGATTCCCTGCACTCCCCCATGCGCAATCTGTCTGGCGGAGAACGCAACCGCGTTGAACTGGCCAAGAAACTCCTGCGCGGCGGCAACTTTCTTGTCCTTGATGAGCCCACGAACGACTTGGACCTGCCCACGTTGCGGGTGCTCGAAGAAGCGATACTGAACTTCGACGGGGCGTGCATCATCGTCAGCCACGATCGCTATTTCCTCAATCGCCTGTGTACACACATGATCGTATTCGATGATTCAGGCGAACTCTACTTCAGCGCCGGAAACTACGACGACTACTTGCGATTCGTGAAGGAGACTCGTAGCGATTCCGAAAAATCATCCATTCCCAAAATCACAGCACACGCCTCCGCGCCAGCGAACACAGCAAAAAAGAAACTGTCCTATCTCGAAAAGAAAGAACTCAAAACTATGGATGAGACCATTCACGCCAGCGAAGCGGAAGTCGCGCGCATCCAGCAGCTCATGACGGAAGAAGGTTTTTACGAGAAGGATTACGCGGAAGTTCAGAAGACGCTGGATGCACTGAAAGACGCGCAATCAAAAGTGGAGGTCGTCTACGCGCGGTGGGAAGAACTCGAAGCGCTTAACGCGGACTAAAAATGTTTTGCCAGTTTGTTCTCGAGTTTCTGGAATTTTTCCAGCATTTTCAAACTAGTACCCACGAACTGAGGCTGCTTCCAGTTGTCCGTCTCGAAATACCGCGCACATATTTCATGAGCCTCCTCGTATTTCTTCTCCCGAATATAAAACCCTATCATTTGCTCATAGGGACGCGGATCGGTGGCATGCAGGTCAACCGCCTTCATCAGGTATTGACGCTTCTCCTCGGGACTTTCGCTCTGACTCGCTTCGATAAGCGCGAATTCCCACTGCGCATCCCCTGAATGATCCTCCATAGGATTCACGTCCGTTCGTGGCTGTGATCGATACCCCTTGATCATGTGACGTTTCTCATCAAACCACTCCGGCATGTGCAGCGTAAAGCCTCCCGATGCCATCGCGGCCGCGCGCTGAATTTCATCCAGTGAAATGCCTTTCACGCGTGCCTGAAAAGCCTGATACTCATAAAACGACGCGCCCCAGGCCGCGCTCAACAACTGCGAACGACTGACAATGGCCCGGTACAGTCCGCGCATCTCATCATCCGATCCCTTGTGTAAAATCTTGGAGAATAACGTCTTCTGACCGTCCTTCGAAAGTGCCGTAGCCTCTTTGTCTACCAGATGAACAGCGAGCTGCTGAATACCCTTACACGTTTCAAGTGCTCGATGATGTCCATGCGGGATCGGCGCACCGATGCTTTCCAACAAGGGGCGCAGCTTGTATTCGGCCGCAGGCACCTTCAGGACCCGTGCCCACTCCGCAACATCAATGATTCGCGCAACAGGTGGCTCGATATCCTCATGCAACAAAGGTGCAGCCATAAACTTCGCGTGGAAGTGTGCGTGATCCGTTATGATAATCGGATTCGGTCCCGCCCAGTCGAACCACTCCTTGGACACTTCGAAACCATAGGGCGCGGCCGCAACCATGTCATCAGAAATTCCCGTGCGTTCCGCAATTTTCCCTGGGATGTGTTGATCAGGATTGCAGAAGGTCCAATAGGTATCCACTTCCCTTCCCAGCCGATCAACCTTGATGCAACCAAGCTCAATCATGTTGCACTTGCGCGAAGAAGGACCCGTCGTTTCAATATGCAAGATCAATATGTTGGGATTGCGATAGTCGCCATATTCAGGCGCGGCCGTTGGAGCGCCATTGGATGCCGGCGCACCATTGGATTGAGATGTGCCGTTGGCTTTGGACGTACCATTAGATGTCGGAGATTCGACAACAATCTCCGAGTTGCACTTCCGACATTTCCCTTTGGTGCCAAGATACTTCTCAGGAATGTGTAAGGTTTCTTGACAGTTTGGACATAGAATTTCCAGCATCACAACCTTCTCCGTTGTGCTATAAGGACGTAATAACATATTCTACGGACTCCCAAATTGTAGCACAGGTTACAATCACTATTCCAATAATAGTAGCTTTTACTATTATTGTCAACAATTTACTACTTTTTGCATTTTATAAGTCGTTTTTCTATAGTCACTTCCAGATTACTGGCGAAAGGTGAGTATTATGTTAGACCCTATTCCAGAATTGATTGGTTTAATCGATTCCAACAAAAAAATCGCCCTCTTTACCGGTGCCGGTATCAGCACAGAATCGGGTATACCGGATTTCAGGAGCCCGGGCGGACTCTGGGAAAAGAACAAACCCATCGACTTCCGCGATTTGATGGCCTCCGAGGAAATGCGCAAGGAATCATGGCGACGCAAGATAAATCTGGGTAGCTCATTCAACCAGGCCAAACCCAACCGCGGCCACCGCGCGATCGCCGAACTCTTTCAAAATGGAAAAGGTCTCGCGGTGATCACCCAGAACATCGACAATCTGCATCAGGACTCCGGCATCAATCCCGACCGTGTAATCGAACTTCACGGAAACGCGACCTATGCAACGTGTCTCGATTGCCATAAACGATACGAGATCGACCCGATCATCGAAGACTTCAAAAAGGACGAACGCCTGCCCATCTGCAACGTGTGCGAAGGCATCATCAAAACCGCCACCATCTCCTTCGGCCAAGCCATGCCCGAAGAAGCCATGATGCGCGCCCAAGAAGCCGCCCTCGCCTGCGACCTCTTCATCGCCATCGGTTCATCACTCGTCGTATACCCCGCCGCAGGATTCCCCGCCATCGCAAAACAAAACGGCGCCACCCTCGTCATCCTCAACCGCGACCCCACCGACCTCGACCCCATAGCCGACCTCGTCATCAACAAAGAAATCGGCGAGACATTAGGTGAAGCCGTCGGCGTGAAATAGAGTAAACATCGAGCGAAACTTGATCCCTCAAATCGCGTTGTCGTATACATAGGGCTTCGAATATCAGAAAATAAACTTATGCCGTCCGAACCGGGCACAACATTGAGGAGCACTCCCCATGTCACGCTATCGATACGCCCTGCCCCAACTTTCCGGCAAACCCTTCTTAACAGATGGCGGCCTGGAGACCACGCTCATTTTTCATCACGGCATCGATCTGCCGGAATTTGCCGCCTTCGATCTGCTCAAAGACGAGGCCGGCACGAATCTGCTACGCGACTATTACCGAGGCTACGCCGAAATTGCACGGGCTCACGATGCCGGATTCATTCTGGAAGCCTGCACATGGCGCGCCAGTTCGCGCTGGGGCGATAAGCTGGGTCATGATGCCGCCGCACTGGAGAAAATCAATCGTGACTGCATCGACCTGATGGTTGAAATGCGCGACGAATTCGACTCGGACAACACACCGTTCCTCATCAGCGGCTGCGTGGGACCACAAGGCGATGGTTACACTGTCGGTAAAACGATGAGCGCCGATGAAGCGAAAGCCTATCACCTCACCCAAATACAGACCCTGAAAGATACCGAAGCCGATTTCGTCACCGTGCTCACCATGAACTACGTGAAAGAAGCGATTGGTGTGACCAAGGCAGCGCAAACCGTGGGTATACCCATCGTCATTTCCTTCACCGTTGAAACCGACGGAACCTTACCCTCCGAACAATCGCTTCAATCGGCCATCGAAGAAGTGGACACCGCCACCAACAACGGCCCGGTGTACTACATGCTCAACTGCGCTCATCCAAGCCACTACGCCCCTACGCTCGATACCGACGATGCCTGGGTCAAACGCATCCACGGACTTCGTAGTAACGCCTCTTCCTGTAGCCATGCCGAACTAGACGAAGCCGAAGAACTTGACGCCGGAAACTCCGCCGAACTCGGCAAGCAACACCGCGCCCTCATTGACCGCCACCCTCACATCAACGTCCACGGCGGATGCTGCGGCACGGATGAAACCCATATCAAAGCCATCGCGGATGCCTGCTTCGGCGCGTAACTACTCCACCGTCACGCTTTTCGCGAGATTTCTTGGGTGGTCTACGTCGCAGCCACGGTGCACGGCGATGTGGTAGGACAGCAGCTGCATCGGCACTGCGTTGATAATTGGCGAGAAACAATCCATGCACTCGGGCACGTAGATGATGCGGTCACTTTGTGAGGCAAGCTCTTCGTCGCCCTCGGTCGCTATCGACAACACGATGCCCTCCCGTGCACGAATCTCCTGAATATTTGAAATCGTCTTGATGCGCACAGGACTCTTCGTCGCAATGCAGATGACCGGCAATTCGTCGGTCACCAACGCGATGGGACCGTGCTTCATCTCCCCCGCTCCGTATCCTTCCGCGTGAATGTAACTGATTTCTTTCAACTTCAACGCGCCTTCCAAAGCCGAGGGATAATTGAATCCGCGTCCGATGAAAAACGTGCTGTAAGCATCTCGAAAACGCGGATCGGTCGCGCATTCCTGGATGTCCTCTTCCAATTCCAACGCGTTTTCCACAATATCCGGCACCTTTGACAGTGCTTCCAGATACTCTTTCAGTAAATTTGCATCAATCGTCTCCCGCACCTGCCCAAAATACAGCGATAACAATCCCAGTGCCGCAATCTGCGCAGTATACGCCTTCGTCGATGCCACGCCGATCTCGATGCCGGCATTCAGATACACGACGCCATCCGACTCCCGCGCAATGGACGACCCAATCACATTCACGACCGACACGACCTTCGCGCCGAGAGCCTTCGCCGCGCGCATGGCCTCCAGCGTATCCGCTGTCTCTCCAGACTGCGACACAACAATCACGATCGTTTTGTCATCAATCAACAACTCGCGATACCGAAACTCGGACGCGATATCTACCTCAGCCGGAATTCGCGCGAACTTTTCGACGTACAATTTCCCCAACAACGCCGCGTGCCACGCCGTGCCGCACGCGACCAATACAACGCGAGAGCATTCTCGAATCTCCTCATCGCTCAGTCCGATATCACCGAGCAACACGCGGTCTTTCGCCTCCGAAATCCTTCCCCGCAAGGTATTGCGCAACACTTCAGGCTGCTCGTGGATTTCTTTGAGCATATAATGGGGATACCCGCCCTTCTCAGCCGTCGACGCGTCCCAGTCGACGGTCATGACCTCCAGTTCTTGTGGCGTACCGTCCAAATCCTGTATTGTGTAGCCACCCCGCGTCAACGCGCAGACTTGACCGTCCTCCAGATACACGACCCGCCGGGTATGCTCCAACAACGGCGTTACATCCGAGGTCACGAAATACGCGTCCTCCCCCAGTCCCAAAATAAGCGGGCTACCATGCCGTGCGGCAACGAGCAAATCGGGATGCTCGCGACTCACCACACCAATCGCATAAGTCCCCTTCACTTTCTTCAGGGCACACTTCACGGCTTCGAACAAATCCCCGTCGTAACAATGCCGAATCAAATGCGCCAGCGTTTCCGTGTCGGTCTCACTGCGAAACTCCACACCCATCGACCGCAACCACGCGCCCAATTCCTGATAATTCTCGATGATCCCGTTATGCACGACCGCGATGCCGCTCGGCTCATCCAAATGCGGATGAGAATTCACCTCCGTCGGCAATCCATGCGTCGCCCAGCGCGTATGCCCAATACCCACCGAACCCGATATTGGCGACTCATCCAAACGCGACCGCAGATTCTCCAGTTTCCCCTCACTCTTCGCCGTATGCAGCGCATCATCCGCGACAACCGAAATCCCCGCCGAGTCATAACCCCGATACTCCAGCCGACGAAGCCCCTCCATCAAAATCGGCACCGAGTCCTGAGTTCCAATATATCCAACAATTCCACACATGGTAATTCCCCGTAATTGATCGAATAACATCTCAATGATACTGTCGTATTCGTATCAATCACAACCATTGGGGAAAAGATGCGCATCATCTACGGAAAAACGAACTGGGAATGCAAGGAATTGTCGCTGGACGCGTTTATGGAGCGGGTGGTAGCCGATGGTTTTGATGTCGCGGAATTGTATGTGCCGGGGCTGGTGCTGGATGGTGTAACACCTGCGCAGGTGGCGAAACTGGTCGCGGACCGTGGCTTGTTGTTCATTGCTGACATCGCCACTGAAGGTGATACGCCTGCTGACCATCTTGACTCCTTTAACCGTTACGCCGACTTCGCACTGGAAGCCGGCGCGATTCTCATCAACGCGCACACGAGTCGCGACTTCTTTCCCTTTGAGGAGACGCTGCGCATCTTCGAACGCGGACTCGAAATTGCCAAATCCTCCGGCATCCCCGTTGCCCACGAGACGCATCGCAGTCGTGCACTCTACAACGCCATCGACACGCGCCGTTACCTCGAAGCCCTGCCCAATCTGCGCATTAACGCCGACTTCTCCCACTGGTTCAACGTCCACGAATCTGACCTCAGCGACCAGCCCGACACCATCGACCTCGCCATCAGCCGGGCTATCCACATCCACGCACGCGTCGGACACGAAGAAGGTCCGCAGGTGAATGATCCCCGCGCTCCCGAATGGTCCGGACATCTCCAGAAACACATAGACCTCTGGAAACGAATCGTCGCCGCACGACAAGCCGACGGCACCGAAGTCCTCACCATCACCCCCGAATTCGGACCCCTCGCCGATTGCTGGGAAGTGAACGTGTTCATGCGGGATACAATTAGGGACGCGTTAAAAACTTCTTGACAAAACTACTCAGTCTGTCTAAGGTATAGGCATGGACAAGATTGAAAAAGACATGTTACGCGGTCATTTGGACGGAATCGTCCTCTCGGTGCTCGAACAGAGTGAGGGCCACGGCTATGACGTGTTGCAACGCCTACGGGAAATGAGCGAAGACACCCTCCAGCTCAAAGAAGGCTCCCTCTACCCCGCCCTCTATCGTCTCGAAGAAGCCTCCCTCATCAAAGCGAAATGGGCACCCGCCAAAGAAAAACGCAAAGGCCCTCGCCGCCGCATCTATTCCATCACCTCCAAAGGCAAAAAGTCGCTGGGCAGCCGCCGCGAACAATGGCAGCAATTCACCACAATTATCGGTCGCATCATGGAGACCCCATCATGATGAAGTTCAAAATTCACGTCGAAGGCATTGTCCGCCCGATTGTCGGGGCCGAACATCGCAAACTCAAGATGCGCGAAGAGTTGATGCAACACCTCGTCACCGCGCACAACGAAGCCATGGACGATGCCAAAGACGACCCCGTCGCGTTTGCCATCGAACGCCTCGGTGATCCCGATACGCTCCGCGAGGAACTCCAAAGCACGGTTCCGTCCATCGAACAACGGGAATACGGTGGACTAATCGGGCTCTTTTTCGAGCAAATGAACGCACTCTTTGAACTGAGCAATGAATCACCTGCGAAATTATCCTTTAAGGCAACACTGTCCCAGGTATTGGTATTTATCGTATTCCTGCTTCCTCTCGCACTCGCTGCCTGTGTCGGAATCATGCTGATTCGAGACGGATCGATAGTGTGGGAAGCCTTAACCAAATTGTCTGGCTCTCTATTACTGATTGTCGCCTGTATGAGCGTGTCATTTTTCTCCATTAACTACTTCTTCAGAAAGTGCGGATTGCATAAAGCGGTGCACAGAACCAGCCACCTGCCATCTCTCGTAATCGCATTTATTGGAACCCTATTCGCGATGGCGATTGTAGGTTTTTTCCTGTTTTCTTTTGTCGCGATCACAGAGCAATGGCCGCTCACACGCATTCATCTTATGTCGGCCGAGATCCTGGTTATCCTTGCTAAAGAGCCTATCTTCTATCTACTTGGAGCAATCTTCACGTCATTCGTGGCAGTTGCCATCCACAAAGAACGACGCCACTACAACGAATGGGGCTGCCTCGACATCGACGAATAGCTTTCAACATCACGGAGACACCATCATGACCGAGTTCAAAATCCACGTCGAACGCATCGTCCGCCCGATCCGCGCTTCGGAACGTCGTAAGAATAAAATGTGCGAGGAACTCATGCATCATCTGATTAGCGCACACGACGATGCCATCAGCGACGACAAAAACAATCCAATTGCATTGGCCATTGAAGGACTGGGTGATTCGAATGCGTTGCGCGAAGAATTGCAAGACTCCATCCCAAGAATCGAACGCCTCGGAAACTTGCGCCCTCGAATTCCTGGCATCGACGACATGGATGCCCTGCGTCAGCCGAGTGACACACCCGCGTGGAAATTGGCCCTATCGTGCGGCGTCAATATTGTGATTCTTCTATTCTGTCTCATGACTCCAATTGCGATTGCTTTCGTAGCCCATAACCAATGGTCCAAAACCGGCGGGCTCGACTGGCATGTTCTCGTTGAAGCAACGACGCTCATCACCCTGTTTATGTGCTGCATGGGATTAACGCTGTTCATCATCAGCTACCTCTACCGAAAAACCGGGATATACAAACTCGTTCATTGTTCCAGCGGCACACCGGCAATCATCAAAGGGTGCATCGAAACGCTCAACTGGTTGCTCATGGGCAGCCTCTTCCTCGTTTTCGTGGCGACCGTTATCAGGCTAGGCGAGATGGATCGGATGAGTTTTGTCATATCCGATCTCATCCGCACCTTCAGCACAGAAACAGGCCTATTGCTGATACCCATCATTTCCGTCATCGCCGTCGCCTACGGCACCCACAAAGAACGCCAGCAATATGAAGCGTGGGGACATCTGGATATAGACGAATAACCTCACTCGTTATCGTCGCGACTTGTGAAGCGATGCGTAAACGGAATCGTTAGCGTCCGGCGCAATGATCGCCATTCATCGTCCTCGAAATCTTCAAGGCCCAGCTCGATTTCTTCAGGTTTCTCTCGAAATCGATAACTCCCGAAAATACGATCCCAAATCGAAAGAATACTCGCGTAATTCGAATCCGTCTCGGGTTGCAGCTGCGAGTGATGCACCCAATGCATGCGCGGCGTGACGATGAACCACCGCAGCACCCTGTCCACACGCTCTGGCAGGCGAATATTGCTGTGATGAAAAAAGACCACCGGCGTCAAAATCAATTCATAGACCACCAGTTGCGTCATGGTCAGTCCCAACAATGGAAGAATCGCCAGCCGCGCGACCGAGGACAACACAATCTCTCCCGTGTGAAATCGCAGGCCCGAACTCGCGTCCAACTCCGCATCCGTATGATGCACAGCATGAAATCGCCAGAGCAGCGGTATCCAGTGATTGATTCGGTGCCACAGATACTGCCACCCGTCAAAGGCGATCACGCCGACTATCAATATCACCGGTTCCGACCACGACACACGATGCAGCAGCCCAAATTGATTTTCCTGCGACCACTCGGTCACGACCAACATCGCTCCGGCGAACAACACAATCGTTACCAAAGCATTAATCATCCCCAGCGCCAAATTACGAGCATAATGCCGCCCCCGCTGCCCCCGCGCTAGGTACATCGGCCACAACCCCTCCACCAACCAAAGCACAGCCAGAAAAATCGTAGCCAAAGCCGCGCGCGATGTAGGGTTGATGTATTCCACCTAGATCCTTTCGTCCAATTACCTAAGCACTAAGAGTCACCCGAACCGGACCCTATTGTCAACGCGCCAGCCCACGTCCTTTCCATCCATCCCCTCAACCTGCTACGGTACTCCTTTGGGCCGTTCCCCCACGCTCGCGGTGCAACTTTCGCGTAGCTTGGGGGATTAGCTATCGAAACCTTACGTTTCAACTCAGGAGCATGACCATGGGGTGTACATCTCGCTGGGGAGCCGTTTTGCTCGCCGCTGTTTTCTCGACTTCTTCTTTTGCCTACGACTACGACACCGACGACCCGAAACTGGGCGCAGGTAAGGACGCGGATTGGCGTGTGGAGGCTATTCACGACCAGATCGACGAGGTGGGCACGGCGGAGATTCACCTGCACACGACTGACCCGAAATATCTCACGCCCATCGTCAGCTACATCCCCGAACACCCGGACGTGCCCTCTCCCCGCGACGTGCTCGGCTATATAGCGGGTACCGAAGGAAAACTCACTCGTCCCGATGACGAAATCGCATACTTCCAGGCCCTCGCCGACGCCTCCCCTCGCGTACAACTCCGCGTTATGGGTGAAACGGAAGAAGGCCGCGAGATGCATGTCGTCATCGTGACCTCCTCGGACAACATGGCGCGACTCGACCAGTATCGCGGCTACACAGCGGCCCTTGCCGATCCACGCAAGACCTCTCCCGAAGAAGCCCGCGATATCATCGAACAAGCCAAACCGATCATGCATATCACGGCAGGCCTTCACTCTCCCGAAACCGGACCGCCGGAAATGGTCATGGAACTCGCCTACCGACTCGCGGTGTCCAATCACCCGGACATCGTGGACATCCGCGACAACGTCATCCTGCTCATCACGCCAATCACCGATGTGGACGGTCGCGCGAAAGTAATCGATTGGTATTACCGTCATCTCGAAGATTACGAAACGCGCGAGTACATGCCCAGCATGTCACCGCCGTATTGGGGCAAGTACGTCTTCCACGACAACAACCGTGACGGCATCCAGATTTCGCAGAAGTTGACCGAGCATTACACCAACGCCTTTTTCGAGTGGCACCCGATTTACTCGCTCGACCTGCACGAATCCGTACCGCTGATGTATGTTTCCGGCGGCACGGGTCCCTACAATCCGAATGTCGCCCCCGTCACGATTCGCGAGTGGCAATGGGCCGCATCCTACGAACTCGCGGAACTTCAGAAGCAGGGCCTACCGGGTGTGTGGACCTGGGGTTTCTACACAGGCTGGAATCCGAGTTATCTCTTGTGGGTCACGAACAATCACAACTCCATGGGCCGCTTCTACGAAACCTTCGGCAACATGTCCCCAAAGACCATGGAACGCGACTTGTCC
>JAYGCN010000198.1:0-3484 GCA_046583315.1 Candidatus Hydrogenedentota bacterium | reverse complement strand
GCGGTCGGCTTTATCGGCGTAGGCGGGGCCGATGCCGCGGTTGGTGGTGCCTATTTTGTTTTCGCCGCGAAAGTTTTCCTGGGCGGCATCGAGTGCCTTGTGGTAGGGCATAATGATGTGGGCGCCTTCGGAGATGTGCAGGCGGCCTTTGACTTCGCAGTTGGCGGCAGCGAGATCGTCGAGTTCCTGAATGAGCACGGCGGGGTCGATTACGGTACCGTTGCCGATGATGCAGGTGCAGTCGGGGTGCAGAATACCGCAGGGGATAAGGTGTAGAACGGTTTCTTGTCCATTGACGACGACGGTGTGTCCGGCGTTGTTACCGCCTTGGTATCGCACAACGAGTTCGGCATCTTTGGTCAGGTAATCGACCGTTTTGCCTTTTCCTTCGTCGCCCCATTGCATTCCGACGATGATGTAGCCTGGCATGGTGTTCTCCGTTACTTATTGGTTATCCGGGACGTGCAGTTGCTGGATGTTGTCGGGTTGTTGGCCTTGCATCTCCACGACTTGTTCTTCGCGAATCATGAATACCCGGTGCAGTTCGCCGACGGCTTCGTCGAGATTGGCTGCTTCGGAGTCTTCGAGATTGCCGGCTGTTTTTTCCTGGAGCATCATGAGTGTCCCGATGAGGTGGTGGGCGTAGGCCATGTCGACTTGGACTTGAGCACCTTCTTCCCCGGTGAGTCCCAGCGCGACCATGGTCTGCGCAGCGAGTCCGGATACGAGACTGTCGAAGATGGTGAGTTTATAGTCTTCCTCAGAGGTCTGCGCTTCGTCGTCGGTCGATTCAGCCCGTTCTGCTTCGTCAGCCGCCTGCTGTCTCTCTTTTTCAATGTTGGATTTCCAGCCTTCGTCGATAATAATTTCGGGATTATCTGAGTTCTCGTCGGACATGGTCTAACCTTTGTCTTGGTTGATCCGGTTCAATTCCACGTTTGTTGAAAATATGCGTACTCACAAAGAACCGGCCCTCCGGAAACCGAAGGGCCGGATGATGTTGTATTCGGGAAAGGATTCATGTCGCACGGGACACGAACCTTAGGAGAATGAACATCCAGTGTTCCGGGCGAAATTATTTATTTTTGTGACGATTGGCGCGGCGTTTCTTCTTGCGTTTGTGTTTCGAGATTTTTGCGCGTCGTACTTTTCTACCACCAGCCACTTGATGTTACCTCCGTTTGATGCTCCGTAGAGCATTGTGTCATGTAATTTGGTGTAAATTCAAACCTACGCCAGCCACTGATCGTCGGGCATGGCGTAGTCGAGAACTTCGTTTTCGTCAAAGTATAGAGCAATTTCGCGCTTTGCCGTGTCTACTGAGTCCGAAGCGTGGACAACATTATTCTGAAGGCTCATCGCGAGATCGCCGCGAATGGTGCCGATGTCGGCTTGAAGACTGTTCGTTGCGCCGTTCATGGTGCGCACGACTTCGACAACATTATTGCCTTCCCAGACCATCTGTACGGTCGGGCCGGATGTAATGAAACTGATGAGCTCGCCGAAGAAGGGTTTATCGGCGTGTTCGGCGTAATGTTTGCCGGCGAGTTCTTCGGTCATGATCTGCATCTTGAGCGCGACGAGTTTCATGCCGCGTTTTTCGAAGCGTCCGATGATCTCAGAAATAAAACGACGCCCTACACCGTCCGGTTTTACCATTACAAAAGTACGTTCAGCCACACGACTATCCTCTTTGCGTTCTGCAGTTGTTGTATACGCCTGACATAAAAACGGCCCCATTGAAGAACCAGGGGCGCACGGGGTCAGGTCATCGGAGCGAATTGTTCTGATCAAATGCGGGCATACTATACCAAATAACGGAAATCCGGTTCAACTCATGGGTTAGAGGCTAAATGGGGGAATGAATAGGGAGCGGTCAACCGCGTCTGTTGTGCGGGGCATAAACACGCTTTCCCTTTTCATGCTTGCCTGTCGAGAGGTATACTGACCAAGACTCAAGGAGATGATGTGCAGCTAACGAGTGAACAGAAGAGCCGGATTGCCGAGTATCTGCAGGAGCAGGACGGGGGCTTCGTGTTGCTTGGGGCCAATGCGCGTGTTCAGGCGCTGGCGATGGTGAAGACCCGCATCCGAATCGAATTGTTCGCTCTGAAGCAGGACGTGGTGAGTGACGAGCAGGTCGAGTCGATTCTGAGTCGCATGACGGTATCGGTAAAACCAAAGATTGAGGCGGTGTCCGCGGAAGAGAAGGTTCCTGTATCCAACGCTCCCGAAACGATCGATGAATCCCAAGCTGAGTCTGAGCCTGAAGTGGTAGAGGTCCCGAAAGTGGAGCCGACTGATTCGAGCCTTCAGGTGGAACGGCGGGTGTGGGAGACTGGATCGCCTGAACCTGTGGATGAAGAAACCGAAGCGAAGGATGATGTGGTTGAAGCATCCACGTCTGTTGAGAAAGCCGAGTGTCCAGAGTCCGCGACGCTTCCCGAGCCGATCAGGGTGACCGAGCCGCGTGACGCGCCGGAGTCGGTCAAGGTGGAACCTTCGAAAGAACCTGTTCGGGTGGTTGAGCCTGTTGTGAATAAGCCTGTTGTGAATAAGCCTGTTGTGAATAAGCCTGTTGTGAATAAGCCTGTTGTGAATAAGCCTGTCGCGATTGAGCCTGAGCCGGAAGAAGTTGAAGCGACTATTGAGGAAGACGCGAAACCTAAAATTTCTGAAGTTTCTGTGTCAGTGGCCACGACGGAGGAAGAAGATTTTGGTGATCGACATTGGTTGGGCGTATGCGCGGCGGTGAGTTCGCGCATGGGGTGGTCGACCTTGTCGATGCGCATCGGATTTATCGCGCTCGGATGTGCCACAGGCCCCTTCGCACTCATTTTGTATTTATTTTGTTTCTCCGTGGACGTTCAGCGTCACCCGGATGATTACCCGGCGGCGGATGGACGGGTGGCGAGTTGGCGGCTGGTTCGCGCATTGACGATTGCACTGGCGTTGTATGCGGGCGCGTGGCTGATTCTGTTTGTGGCTGGCTGGGTGTTCACACAATATTTGGGTCGTATCGCGCAGCTGAATCAGTTGGGCTGGTTCATGGCGAATGACCGTCTTCTGCTCAATTTCGCGCTATTGAGCATTCTTCCGATGGCCATGTTGAGCGGGTTTCCGTTGGCGCGTCAGTGGGATCGTACGATGTCCCTTTTGGTGAATACGGGTTTGGCACTGTATGCGGTCGTGCTGGGGATCGCTGTATCCTCGGCGCTGGCAGGGTATTTTGTAGCGGCATTGGGTTGATGCCCCTATCCCCTATAAGTTCTTTGTTGACCGGTTCTTGGCGCACAGGTAGAATAGAACAGGTGTGGGGCTTGTACTTGTGTTAAGACGGACCCTTGTGAACGAATCAGAAAGCGGTATTTCATGAAATTGATGCGTTATAGCATGATTGTGCTCGCACTTTGGATGGGAGGCGGGTCTGCTATTGCCCAGGAAATCGATGGGGCGGCTGCGGACTCTGAACCCCCTGTTAAAA
>JAYGCN010000098.1:0-4406 GCA_046583315.1 Candidatus Hydrogenedentota bacterium | reverse complement strand
CGCCAGCCAAGTTTTCCGGAGCGAAACCGTCGGAGCGTTCATCGTTGAGGTCACAGACGAGTTGTCCGGCGAGGTGATTGGATATTGCCCAGCAGCCGAGTCCGTGGCTTTCGATTTTCTTGCGCAGGTCGTCGCAGTAGCCTTGGTCGGTGGCTGCTTTTTCCACGTCGAAGTGGTCGCCCCAACACGCCAGCTCTACGCCGTCGTAGCCAAAATCCTTGATCATCGGAAGCAGATCATCAATCGGTAAATCTGCCCATTGCCCGGTAAAAAGTGTTGCTTTTCTAGCCATGATTACGAATTCCTTATGTTATACGTAGCGATTTACAATATTTTCCAGCAGTTCCTGATGCCCCGATTTCGGCGACGGCATGATGCTGTTTTCGTGAACGTGTTTTGCGATGGAGTCTAGGTCCATCTTGCCTTCGAGCATGTCTTTTCCCACGCCAGATGTCCACCCAGCATACCGTTCTGCCAGCGGTGCAGACAAGGCTTCGTCTTCGATCATCTTCGCAGCGTTTTCGAGGCCACGGGCGATGACATCGAGTCCGCCGATGTGCGCGTAGAAAAGGTCCGCGGGATCGATGCTCTGGCGACGAATCTTCGCGTCGAAGTTCGCGCCGCCCGTGCCCATGCCGCCGCCGTTGAGGATGATGTACATGGCGAGCGTCATTTCTTCGACGTCGTTCGGAAACTGATCCGTGTCCCAACCGCATTGGTCGTCGCCGCGATTGAAGTCGACACTGCCGAAGAAGTCATTTCCGACTGCGTATTCAAGTTCGTGTTGGAAGGTGTGACCTGCGAGTGTGGCGTGGTTGACTTCGATGTTGGCTTTCACTTCGCCTACGAGATCGTATTTCTGCAGGAAGGCGTACACCGTTGCGCAATCGAAGTCGTACTGGTGTTTCGTCGGCTCGTGGGGTTTCGGTTCAATAAGGATTGTACCTTTGAAACCGATTTTGTGTTTATGTTCGACGACCATCGAGAAAAATCGACCCAACTGATCGACTTCCTGTTTCATGTTGGTGTTGAGCAGGGTTTCGTAGCCCTCACGACCGCCCCACAGAACGTAGTTTTCACCGTTGAGTTTGTGGGTCGTCTCGATGCAGTGTTTTACCTGCGCCGCGGCGTAGGCGAATACTTCGGGGTCTGGGTTGGATGCTGCGCCGGACATGAAGCGTGGGTTGCTGAAGAGATTGGCGGTGCCCCAGAGCAGTTTGATGTCTGTCTCATCCATCTTCGCTTGTAATTTATCGGCGATGATATCGAGATTTTTGTTGCTCTCGGCGAGGGTTGCGCCTTCCGGGGTCACGTCCTTGTCGTGGAAGCAAAAATAGGGTACGCCCATCTTGCTGATGAACTCGAAACCGACGTCCACTTTCTGCTCGCATTGCGCCATCTCGTCGTCACCATCGTGCCAGGGACGACCGAAGGTGCCGTCGCCGAAGACATCGCTACCGGGCCAGCATAAGGTGTGCCACCAGCAGATGGCCGGACGCAAATGCTCCTGCATAGTTTTACCCGCGACGACCTTGTTCGCGTCGTAATACCGGAAGGCCAAGGGGTTCGTGGACTCCGGTCCTTCATAGTTGATCTTGTTGATGCCTTCGAAAAATTCGCTCATGTTCTACTTTCTCTTTGTTTTTAACGCAAAAACGCAAGAGCGCAAAGGGGTTTTCGTAAAACCTCGATGTTTACTCGCGAAATCGGCGTTACCATTTCTATCTACATTGTTTCGGTTACCGCATTGGAGAAAGATGCCGGACGTCCAAGCGCCCCTCGCGTCTTTGCGCCTTTGCGTTAAAACTCTTCTTTAAGAATACTATAGAGCCTTCGATATTTCTCCAATTTCTGTGCCAACTGATCTGCCAGAGATGCATCGGTTTCTACGGTACTGGCGATAGGCGGTGCGGTGCAGACGTCGACGGGGTTTTCACCGGTGACGCAGAGTCTTGCGAGGCGTGCGGCACCGAAGGCGGGGCCTACTTCTGCTTCGGCTCGGTAAGTGAGGGGACGTCCGAGTACGCTGGCGAGAATTTTTCCCCAGTAGGTGCTGCGTGCGCCGCCGCCGATGACGGTGACATCGTTGAGCACGGTGCCGGCGTCGTCCAATGATTTCTGCCCGTCGGCGAATGCAAAGGCGACGCCTTCAAGCACGGCCTGTCCCATTGCTACGCGATCAGTCTCGTGGGTCAAGCCGAAGAATACTCCTTTAGCGTTGGGATCGTTGTGGGGAGTGCGTTCACCGGAAAGATACGGCAGGAAAATGAGGCTTTCTTCACCGGCGCCGTCGTATTTTGCTTCGACTTCGGCCATGAGGTCGCCTTCGCTGGCGGCTCCGGTCAACGCGGTGACCCAGGAAAGACAACTGGCCGCGCTGAGAATCACGGACATCTCGTGCCAGGTATCGGGGATGCAATGACAAAATGCGTGGACGCCGCCTTCGGGATTCGGATTATATTTTGCGCCGGACGCGAAGTAAACGCCTGAGGTTCCCAGTGACAGGAAGGCTTCACCGGGTTGGGTGACTCCGGCTCCTGCAGCTCCGGCGGCATTATCTCCCCCACCTCCGGCTACGGGCACTTCGTTCATGCCCCAGGCTTGGGCAACATCGGCTGAGAGATTTCCGGTTGCTTCGGTGCCTTCATAAAGTTTCGGCATGTGGGAAAGGTCGAGTCCGGTGGCGGCGAGCATTTCGTCGGACCATTTACGGTTCGCGACATCCATCCAGAGGGTACCTGCGGAGTCGGACATGTCGGATGCAAACTCATTGGTCATGAGAAAACGAAGGTAGTCTTTGGGCAAGAGAACCTTGGTGACCTTCGCAAAAATATCGGGTTCATGTTTGCGCACCCAGGCCAGTTTCGGCGCGGTGAATCCGGGCATGGCGACGTTTCCGGCGATGGCACGTGAATTCGGCACAGCTTTTTCGATTTCGAGGCATTCCTGGCCGCTGCGACCGTCGTTCCAGAGAATGGCGGGTCGAAGGACTTTGTTATCCGGGCCGAGAAGGGTCGCGCCGTGCATCTGTCCTGAGAGTCCGACCGCTTTGACGGCTTTCATCTCGGCCGGACGGCGACCTTTGAGTTCTTTCAAGGCCGCATTCGTGGCGGCCCACCAATGCTCGGGATCCTGCTCGGACCACAGCGGTTGTGGACGCGAAACCTCGAGCGAGGCACTGACCTGATCGATTACTGAGTCCGAGTCGTCAACAAGCACCGCTTTCACGGCGGAAGTTCCAAGATCGATTCCTAAATACACCCCAAATTCCTTTCGCTCGCGGCAAAATATACGTGGATTTCCCGAAACGTACTACTATACCAATCCAATCATGGAACTTCTAGCGAAAAGTGCCCAGCGGTGTATCGGTACGGACTGATCGGGTACTATTGGGGAGCCGTTGAACCACCCTTCATTTTTCATACGAGGCCTGAATGAATACGCCAGAAGAATCCCGAGCCGCCGAAGTCCGTCGCAAACGCATCTGGTACATTGCCGTTCCGATTCTCTCTGCATTGGTCATGGTTTTGATGTATTTCTCTGGAATTCCTGTGCTTCGGCAAATCATCACGCCGACCATTGAAGGCATATACGGCAACTCGCAGCGTGAATTCGGATTACTGGAGAATCTCCAGAATGTCTTATTGCTAACCATGGTGATTTTCGCGATTCGGGGTGCCGTACGCAAGGAATATCTGGTTGAGCGCGTCGCGTTTGGCGGTCTGGCATGTTTCGCGTTATTCGTTTTCCTGGAAGAAATCGACTACGGGTTGCACTTTTATGAATACGCCCGCGGCATACAGTCCGACGAGGCCGCCGCGAACCGTAATTTGCACAATGTTGGCGACCGCACGTCCACCATCAAACGCGTCGTTGACCTGGGCATGTTTGTGTTGTTCGTTGTACTGCCCTTCGGATTTCACAAGAGTCGCAATCGATACCTGAGGTATCTGGCTCCGGATCGGTATTCCGTCTTCACATTGTTGGGCAGTGTACTGGTGAGTCAATTCGCCCATTTTCTAAATGACCGGGGATTCGGCGACGCGGCAAACATCGGGAGCAACATCTCGGAGTTTCGCGAGTATGTCACGTATTGGTTGTTTCTCCTTTATATCCGCGAGCTGGTGTTCCGTCGAAATCTGGATGATCCGCCTGCCGAATCGATTGAGGCCGCTGCAAGTACGGAACCCTAAGCGCGGGCCGGAATTAACATAGGCGATGCGTGGGAAATTTGAAAAAATACGCATACTCCACGTATCATTGAATGCGTCGGGGGTAACAGAAGTCCGTTCATTGGAGGCACTTCACGCCGGGCCGCCGCGGTAACACTGATGATTAACCTGAGAGTGAGAATTGAGCCATGCGTCGCAATATCGTACATGACGGTGCCGCCAACCTTAAATATG
>JAYGCN010000068.1:0-2672 GCA_046583315.1 Candidatus Hydrogenedentota bacterium | reverse complement strand
CCTCGCGCGACTGCAGTCCGACCGACTCGATGTCCACCGCGCGCTGGAGCGTCAGACCTTTCCCGACATCGTGGAAGGCATGTTTCATCTGATCACCGTAGCTTGTCCGGATATCCCGAAAGACGAACTCGCGCGGCGCGCGGCGATTATTATCAACACGATGATTCATTCGCTGGCCAACGCCGACGTGATGTCCGAAGTGTGGGAGGACGATTATCGAACCGATGTGTTGGACCAAGACGTAACAACGCTCAAAAACTTTCTGTCTGCGGGGTTGGCGGCTCCGTATCGTGTAATCGAAGAATCTTCGATGGTCACGACCACGGAAGAATTGCAGACGAACAAAAACTAGAAACGAATAAGCATTTTCAATCGCATAAAAAAGGAGAGAACGATGGAAAACAACAACGGAAACTCACGACGCGAATTTATGGGCACGACCGGCGCAGCAGCAGGACTCGCCGCATTGGCAGTCGCATTCACCGGCAAGACAGCGGAGGGCGCAGAAGCGATGGAGCTGAATGCTATGCAGCCGACGCCTGCGCAGGCTCAAGCGTTCATGAAACTGCCCGACCGCCCCGTGGTCATGGTGAATCTGTTGAAATTTAAAGATCCGGCTGAGTACCAGAAGTATGGCGTTGAGGTCAGCAAAATCCTTGACACCATTGGTGCTGAGATAATCTTTTCCGCTCAATGTGCGGCGACCCTGATCGGCGGTGCGGAGTGGGATGCCGTTGCAATGGTACGGTATCCGAATTCTAAAGCGCTCCTCCAGATGGGGCAGTCAGCTGAGTATCAGAAGATTCACGTTCATCGCGATGCCGGTCTCGAAGGCCAGGTAAACATCGCCGTATTTGAGACCGGAGGGATTGGTATCGACGCTGAGGTCGCAGCAGACGCAGACGGCGGCGTAACTGCGGACCAGATTATGGAGAGTATGGATACGAACGGCGACGGGAAAATCGATTTGGACGAAGCTCCCGATCAGTTGAAGGGCGCTTTCGGCATGGTTGACACGAATGCCGACGGTGGAATCGATCTCGAAGAAGCCCAAATGATCGCAGACTTCGCCAATAACCAATAGTCACCAAGGAGCCACGATATGCCACAGCTAGAAGGCACGAAAGAACAAATGGTCGAATTTCTGAAGCTGGACTTGACCGGTCCGATTCAAATGTTGAACCTGCTGCGTTTCAAGGAAGACGGCGGACGCGAGACCTACGCCAAGTATTCTGCGAACACACTTCCATTGCTCAAGGAACGAGGCGGCAAATCTGTATACCGTTCGGTCGCGCGGAAGACCGTCATCGGAGAGGAGGCCTGGGACGAAGTGTTCATCATCGAATACCCCTCCAAGGATGCCTTCTTCGATATGATCACGAGTGACGAATACCAAAAGGGCGTCCATCTGCGTATGGAGGCCCTGGAAGATTCACGGCTGGTGTGTTTACAAGCAAACGAAGGTTAATCTGGCACTACACGAAGAAACTACAATTGAGAGGAGATGTCACAATGACCCAGACAATTCCAAGACGAATACCCGGGAACAATCTTGCGCGGTTGTTTATTGGCCTGTCGCTGTTTATGTGCGTTACAGCGAATACTGCCGAACCATCAACACCGGTGCGGGGTGCTCATGAGGGGATGGCCCAGGGCGAGAAAACCGACGATTTGGGCATTACCGTGCCCATGGCACCGGTCGACTTTCCAGCCCGGCTATACCCCGCCACCGATGAATTTCCCTCGGGCCCTGATGTCGGAGAACGTCTTCCTGACTTCACGCTACCGAACCAAAACGGAGAGGCGATTGACTTCCACGAGAGCCGCGGAAACTCGAAGTCCATCGTGGTCTTTTACCGTTCGGCCGTGTGGTGACCGTACTGCCGGACGCAGCTCGTTGAGCTGCACGACAGAATCGAAGAACTCGCTCTAGACAACATCAAAGTGTACGGCATCAGTTACGATCCGGAATCCGCACTCAAGAAGTTCGCTGACGATTTTGAAATTGGGTACGACCTTCTTTCCGATTCCGATTCGGCAGTGATTAAGGATTTCGGAATTTTGAACACGCTTATATCGTCAGACGATCCCCGAATACATCCCCAAACGAAGAAAGGCTTCTACGGACTTCCGTTCCCTGGCGTATACGTCACGGATGAATCGGGTGTGGTCACAGAAAAATTCTTCTATAGGCACTACGCTACCCGTGCTTCTGCTGGTTCGATCCTGAATTCCGCCCTGGGCGAAGTGTTGATGCCGAAGGGTTCACCGCGTGAGTCATTGAGTACGGACCAAATCAAGATCACGGCATTCCTGGCGGATGAATCGCTCAAGTTCGAGTATCGCAGCAAACTCTACGTGCGCCTGGAACTTGAAGAAGGACTACACATCTACGGTGGCGATCTCCCGGACGGCTTCATCGGCACAACCGTGAACGTAGACGAGACGAAAGGGTTGCGTATCGCAGCTCCGTCTTATCCGGAAACGACTCCCAAGAAATTTGATGCCCTGGACGCCACACTTGACGTGTATGAGGGTGTCGTGGACATTGCGGTCCCGGTGTCGTTAACCGCAGAAGTCATGAACTGGATCATTCGCGACAAGCCCGAGTTCATGGAGATTCCGGTTACTGTGAACTATCAGGTGTGCAGCGATACGGTGTGTTACCTGCC
>JAYGCN010000329.1:0-5440 GCA_046583315.1 Candidatus Hydrogenedentota bacterium | reverse complement strand
CTGGGAATGGACCTCGCCCGACGGTGAACTCTCCAAAGAAAATCGCAGCCTGATTCCCTTCCTCAACGAAGTCACTCCCATTGTGGTGGACGGCGTGATGTATGCCTCCACCAGTTTCAGTCAGGTCGCCGCAATCAATCCAGTCACCGGTGAGACCATCTGGGTCTTCGATACCGAAAGCTGGAAAGCGGGTCGCCCCACAAATCTTGGATTCGTACATCGCGGCGTTTCCTATTGGAAAGATGGCGACGACGAACGCATCTTCATCGGCACGGGCGACATGAAACTGTGGAGCCTCGACGCAAAGACGGGCCAACCCGCTGCGAACTTCAATGGCGGAAAACCAATCGACCTGATTGCCACCAATCGTCGCGCGGATTCGATCAGCTCCAAAGTAATGGCCGTATCCTCTCCCCCGGTCATCTGTAACGGCGTGGTTGTGGTCGGCTCATCGATTTTTGACGGACCTACCTTAAAAGAAATGCCTCCCGGTGATGTACGCGCTTTCGATGCGAAAACCGGCGCGGAAAAATGGACCTTCTACAATCCTCCGTTGCCCAATATGGAAGGTTACGATACCTGGAAAGACGGCTCGGCGGAGTACACCGGAAACGGAAACGTCTGGACCAACATGACGGTCGACGAAGAACTCGGCCTCGTGTATCTTCCTTTCGGAACGCCGACGAATGACTGGTATGGCGGCCATCGCAAAGGCAACAACCTCTTTGCGGAAACGCTCGTCGCCATCCACGCGGAAACCGGCCGGAAAGCCTGGCATTTCCAGACCACTCATCATGGCGTCTGGGATTATGATTTGTGTGCCGCACCGACACTGCTCGATGTAACCGTGGACGGCACCCCCATCAAAGCCATCGCGCAGGTCAGCAAGCAAGGCTTCGTTTATGTGTTCAATCGCGAAACAGGCGAGCCAATTTGGCCTATCGAAGAAGTTGCCGTTCCACAGTCTACGGTTGAAGGTGAAGAAACCTCGCCTACCCAACCCATTCCCACCAAACCCGCACCTTATGAAACTCAAGGTTCCTTTGAGGAAAACCTGATTGATTTCACCCCCGAGATTCTCGAGGAAGCCAAGAAAATTCTCGCGAAATACAACAGCGGTCCCATCTTCACGCCGCCTTCCGAAGGCAAGGGTACAATCTACATGCCCGGTTGGGGTGGTGGTGCAAACTGGATGGGCGCTGCAGCCGATCCGGAAACCGGTATCATCTATATACCGTCGATGTCCGGTCCAATTTCACTTACCCTTCAAAAACCTGACCCCGCGCGTTCGAATATGCGTTTTCTCGGCGCGAACCAAGGCGTCAGAGGCCCCTTCGGTCTGCCGCTTTTCAAACCTCCCTTCGGACGCATTACAGCGATTGACCTGAACACAGGAGAGCACGTATTCCAGGTCGCTCATGGTGACGGTCCGATTCATCACGAAAAATTGAAAGACCTCGATCTTCCGCCACTGGGCAACTCGTCGCGCGGACATCCCTTGTTGACGAAATCCATGCTCTTCATCTTTGAAGCGGCGATGGGACGCGGGTCCTCAGGCGAGGGAAGTAACGCGAACATGCGTTGTTTCGATAAAGCAACCGGCGAACTGTTGTACGAAGGTGCAATTCCCGTCGGCGAAGGAACGGGCGGTCCATCCGGAACACCGATGACCTACAGTATCGACGGCAAGCAGTACATCACCATTCCAACAGGCGGCATGCGTACGCCTTCGCGATTCGTGACACTGGCATTGCCCGCTGCTGAATAAATAGTACGAACGAGCCGTTTTACAAATAAAGAGAATCGTTCACTAATTGAAGCGATTCGAACGAGGAGAATAGGTGTGATGAAACGAATGACATGGCTAAGCGCGATCGCTGTAGTGTTTGCGGCAACGAGCGCTCAGGCACAGTTGCCACCCGACGCGGTTAAACTGGACCGGGTAAAAATCGCTGAAAAAATCAAGCCGGAAAACTTCTGTCCGGTGCACAACGAATACGCGGAGTCTCCTGTTTCGACATGGGAACATGCAGGCGTCACCTACGGCGGTAACAAGGCCGAATGCGCTGACCTCTTCGCAAAAGACGCCGACGGATTCCACGCAAAGGCTGAGCAGGCCCGTTGGGAACTCAATTTCGTGCACAGCATGAGCCCGATCTGGTGCCCGGTGACCGACGAAATCAGCCCGGGCGGCAATACCAAATGGGAAGTCATCGGACTGACCTGGGAAAGCTGCTGCCAGTTCTGTAATGACACCAAAACCGACGAAGATTTCCCACGCGCACTGAAAGTCCTTCAGGCACGTGCTGCCAAGGCTTTCGGTTTACAAGGCAACAAGTACGTCAACGACGCGAGCAGCCCCGTACAAGGCGCCATAGACCTTGGTGGCGGACTTCCCCCCTTGGAAGACGACAAATCCGAATTTGAACCGGCATGGTTGGTCGGACAAGATCTCGAAGCCACGTGGTCCGGTGGTATCGGCAAAATCGCCGAGAACCGTTGCTTTGATTGTCACCGTGCAGGCGGCGCAGCCCCGATGCCCCTTCAAACCTTAGGCGCCATGAAAAAATGGTCCAAGAACACGAAGACACACATCACCGCAGGCACCATGCCCCCGTGGCCGGGTAAACCAGGTATGTCCTTCGCCAATGCCAAGAACCTCACAACAAACGAGCGTGACTTGTTTGTATCGTGGATCGAAGCCGGATACCCCGCAGGCGATGGCGAGTTTACGCCTTCGCGTGAATGGGGTGACTCCGCAATCGGTACGCCGGACGCTGTTATTGCACTGGGCGAGTTTACTCTCGGTGAAGATGTAGCCGACCTCGTCAAAGAGTTTGACGTCAAAACCGATTTCGATTCCGACAAGTGGGTCGTCGCTACTGAAGTGACGCCAACGGACACCTTCCTGTCCCTGGAAATCAACGGTGGCGCATTGGGTTCATACCACCGCGGCAACACGACAAATTTCTTGCCCGAAGGCACGGGTTACCTCATCAAGAAAGGTGAATCCATCAAGGTTCGCGTCTTCTACACCAAGGAAGCCGGCTGGGAAGAGTTTGATACGGACACTAAATTCGCGCTGAAGTTTGCGGACGGTGCTCAGAAGCAACTCATCCAGGAGCGTCTTGCAAACGACGACTTCACCATCCCGGCGGGTAAGGAAGCCGCGACGGCTTCAGCCACCTTCACCTTCCCCTCCGACGGCGAAATCGTGTCCTTCAACCCGGTCCTGCGTCAGCGCGGCAAAAGCATTACGGTCACCGCGACGACTCCGGGTGGTAGTGCCGAAGAACTCGTGGTGATTCCGCGCTGGGACACGAACTGGCATTTCAACTATACGTTGGTTGAACCCTTCACAGCGCCCAAAGGCACCACGGTCACCGTTACGGCTACCTACGACAACTCCGAGCTGAACGCAATGAATCCGGATGCTTCGGTTGATGCCAAAGCCGGTCCCGGCGGCGACTTGCTCGAAGGCTGGATGACCTACACGCTCAACGACATGAAATCGGCTCAGAATCGTTTTGGGCTCACCGATGAGCAACTGATGGCTACGACCGGCACTTGCTCCAAGTGCGCCGCAGCCAAAGCGGTCACAACCGACTAATTCGAATACCATTTCAACTCTGAACCTTCCGCAGCGATTCGTTGCGGAAGGTTTTTTGTTTTAGGCCGAATAAATCCTTAGCATGTCGGTATCACTCCAGAAGGATACTGAAATCGATGAGCGTTATTTCAATCGAAGGCATCACGAAACACTATGGGACGAACGTCGCCGTTGACGATCTGAATCTCACTCTGGATGCAGGTGACATCTTCGGCTTCCTGGGCCCGAACGGTGCAGGTAAGACGACGGCCATACGTGTCCTACTGGGCTTCCTCCGCGCGGGTCAAGGGCAGACCACGATTCTAGGTTTGGATGCCTGGAACGACCGCCACCGTGTCCACGAGCAGGTAGGCTACATCTCCGGCGATTTTCGGATGTACCGCTGGATGACGCTCGATTCCGCGCTGAACATCGTCGGAAAAATCCGAAAACGTTCGATCCATCAAAAAGGACTGGAGCTCGCAGAACAATTCCTACTCGATCCGACAGTCCCTGTGAAAGCCATGTCGCGCGGCATGCGTCAAAAGGTAGGCCTGATACTCGCGCTGGCCCATGAACCCGCTGCGATGATTCTGGATGAGCCAACGACCGCTCTGGATCCCCCCATGAAGAAAATGCTGTTCGCCTATTTACGTGATAGAGCCAGCCAAGGCAACACCGTATTCTTCTCAAGCCATTCCCTGAGCGAAGTCGAATACCTCTGCGATTCCGTCGCGTTTCTGCGCGAAGGTAAACTGGTCGAACACGAGAAATTGGACGTTCTTCGAGGCCGCGCACGACGTCACGTGACCGTAGAATTCCAAGCCGAACACTCCGTTTCGACAGATGACGCTCCTTCATGCGTCGAAGAAGTCGCCCGGACCAATCACGGCTGGGAAGGCTTGTTGCGCGGGGACGTCCAGGAATTCATTACATGGTGTGCCGAGCAACCGCTCGCCGATGTCACCATCAGCCCGCCCGATCTCGACCGCCTGTTTCACACCTACTACCACGCGGGAAAATCCGGGTCATGAATACGGGATTACTCCACAAAAGCATTCGGGAGATTTCACCTGTCACACTGATTTGCGGTACAGGTCTGTTTTTTTTCGAGATGCTTGTCACGTATGTTTTCTGGACCTATCAGAAAGAATTCATGGGCGATTTCATGCAGATCGAATTCTTCAGCAACATCATCAACACGATGGTCGGCTCAAAAGCCGGCACTACCGTCGGCCCTGCAACGCTGCAATCGCTGGCATGGATACACCCGCTGGTGCTCTCCCTATTTTTTGCGCACGTGATTACCACGGCCACGCGGGTTCCGGCCGGAGAAGTCGATTCAGGGACCGCTGACGTACTCTTGTCCTTGCCCGTCTCGCGCTGGACACTCTACACGCACGAAGCAATCGTGGGCATGGGCTCGGGACTCTTCCTGATTGGAATGGCACTGCTCGGGCATCTCGTCGGCAATCAATTTATCCCCGCGGAGGGTCGCATACCCTTCGATCACGTGCTCGTAATCGTCGTAAATCTCTTTATGCTCTACATCTGTGTCGGCTCCATCGCATGCCTTCTTTCTACCTACGCGAACAGCCGTGGACGTGCCGTTGGTGGCAGCGTTGGTATCCTGATAGCATTCCTGCTGTGGAATTTCGTGGAGCAATACTGGGAACCCGCGGACAAAATCGCCTTCCTCAACATTCTGAGTTATTACAAACCGGCTCCCATTCTGGATACGGGTGTCGTACCCTGGCGAGATATGACCGTGCTCCTGGGCATATCCGGACTGCTCTGGGGACTCGGCGGCGCACACTTTCATCGCAGAGACATCAACACGTTGTAAAATCA
>JAYGCN010000180.1:0-1696 GCA_046583315.1 Candidatus Hydrogenedentota bacterium | reverse complement strand
GGACTCGCCTTTCGCAATTTTGATTGCCTGACCAGAAGACAGTTTTTTCGCACCGAACCCGGGTAGCCAGGTGAACAAATAGTTCTGTGTAAGTAAATGTTTAGTCGCTTGCTGAAACGATTCGTCGCTATGTTCATCGGTGAAATCATTAACCTTATCCGCTGTGGATGACCAAGTCCCGGATTTCGGTATATCTACATTTCCATCGATGGCGAAAAGTCCTGCATGGTGAACAAATCTGCGATCCGCCGGGCGAAATTCAATCGATTCAAGCCATGTGTCCTCAGGAAATGTGTAGGGAGAATAGAACATGACGAACTCGTCTTCACCACCCTCTTTTACAGTGTAGGTCGGGTATTCAATAACGAGATCGGGATTCTCAATCTCCCATTGGCCATCGGTCCAATTTCGCGGCGCGGGTGCATCTTGCGGTGCGCCACGCGGTGCGCCGCCATCAACCCAGCGAACAATCGTCTGAATTTCTCCTTCAGTCATACGAAGATCATTTTCGAACTTACCGAGTGGTCCTATCGCGTGAAAGGGGGGCATGGTCTTTGCGGCGGTCACTTTGCGTATCGCCTTGGCCCATGGACGAACTTGGTCGTAGGTCATAAACATGATCGGCGCGACCTGATTCGGGCGATGACATTCCTGACAATGCTCTTGCATGATTGGGAGCACATCGCGCGTAAAGGTGGGTACCCGCTTTTTCGTGTCGTCAGCATGGGCAAGGGCGCAACAGAAGATGAACGGTGCGCAAAGGATGATCATCAACTTTTGAGCATAAACACGGCGTTTAGCGGGGGGGGATATTATCGGAGAAATTCGACTGTTCACTGCACCTGTAGTCCTTTGCTAGAAAAAGCTATACACCTTCATTATATCCCAGGTCTACTTTTTAGTCAATGGAGTGCCGGGCCGTTTACATCGCATAGACAAAGGGCGAAAGCACGCCGGCATTGGTTCCGAGGAAGATGATGGCACCGAGGATCATGAGCACGAGAATAATCGGGATGAGTACGAATTTTTTGCGAACCCGGATGAATTCCCAGAGTTCCTTGATAAGTCCCATTGTGTACAGTTCTCCTGTGCTGTTCGATTCCTAGAACTGTTTGGTATACCGATCCGGTTCATCAGAGCGATCTTCGGCCTTTTGCCAGTAACTCGTGGCATCGTCATCGAGCACACGATTCAGCGGATCAGTTCCAAAGAGTCTCATTAGTATACCAATTGGTAGCACGGTAAGGAAAAACGAAATGCTCAACAAAACATGCGTCATAATCCAGTTCAGGATCAATGCCAACTTAATCCAAAGGTCTAAAAGCGGCTTCAAAGCCGTTGGCGCGAGCAGCCCCAGTATAAGAAAAACGCCTGCCACCGCGAGAAATCCGTAGGGCAACCCCGGCACTTCGCCGCTTCCACGCCAATGCAGCCCCCAGCGCATGAAACCAAGCACCACGAAGGCCCCGGCCATGACGAGGCCGAAGTTACGTTGCTCTTTTCTATCTGATGTGTCGATATCAATCATGGTTAGTCCAGCTCAAATTCGACCATCCACTCTTCATGATCGTCTTCCCAGGGTTTCTGATCTTCCTTCTTCAGCACGCAGGCACCCAGCACAAGGTTGTCCATCTGGGTGCGCATGAAACACGTGTAGGCCTCCTCGGGCGTACGCACGATCGGCTCCCCCCGCACG
>JAYGCN010000174.1:0-51543 GCA_046583315.1 Candidatus Hydrogenedentota bacterium | reverse complement strand
CGCATCAATCGCAGATACCGAAACACCCTCCATCGGCTTACCCGCAGCATCCTGCACCACGCCACTGATCCCAGCACCAAAGGCAGACGTGCAAAGCACACCCGCTGCCAGGGTCGTTATTCCAGCTAATCGTTTCATTTTGTTATCCTTCCGTTATTACGGTATTTAGACACAGCTAGTTATCAATAAACGAAGGTTTCGCGGGGTTTATCACAGTTTCAAAGGGATTTATTCGGGTAAATTATTGACAAATCAATCGATATCGTCGAAGAAGTCCCTATCATACCAAGAGGCATCCAACGGGCGGTGCTGAAACACCTTTCCCAGATATTGGCGGCGCTGTTCAAAGGTCAGCGTGTCGATCCAGACACTCCAAAGCTCCAATTCTTCGGCCTTGGTCTCTTGGAGTATCTTGAGATGGCGTTCCTTGATGAGTTTCATCTTCTCATCAGCCGTCAAGGTTTCTTTATTGGCCTCCCAGAATTCCTGAGCGTCTTTTTTGCGGTAGTCCTGGAATTCCTTCTCTTTGGCAACGATGCTCATGCGAAAGTCAAGATAGCCCTGTCGCTGTGAGTCATCCAGTTCCAGCCAATCGGACAACACCTCGGTTTGGCCTTCGATGGTATCCAGACGATCAAGTCGTTGTTTCTCGGACTTGTAACCGATGGACTGAAAGACGAAGAAGGCGACGAGAAACGCGCTAATTATCCAGGGGGTAGCGTTTTTCATTCATGAACGATAGAGGACATCTCGAAATCGTAGCCGGGTCTTGGGACAGGCAGTCCAATGTAAGGCGCGCGCGTTCCGTTGGTGTGTTGCGCACGAATGATGGGACCCGAGCCGTATTCGGGAAGCCGAAGTTGAGACAAGATCAACAGTTCACCATAAGGCGAACCGTGTGAAGAGACACCATACTGCGGCTCATCGAACTCAGCGGTCTGCACCGTCAACGTGGCCACTGGCAAAGAAGCAATCTCCAATTTGAAATCCGGTTGCTGAACGCGTTGGTTGCCAGTAACGAAACCAAGATAGCTACCGATCATCAAGGATGCTGCAACAGCAAGGCCCGTAGCGGCGTTACGCATCATGCGCCAGCGAATTCGGGTGGCGTGATCGTTATGTGGATTCGCTTCGGCCCACAGTTGCGACAGCGTCTCGCGTCTCGTCGAGTCCAGCTGGAGATCATCGTTGTCATCGTTGAGCGAGGATTTAAGCAGGATGGCAATGTCGCTGACCGAATCGATTTCCGCCTGACAGTCCGGGCAGGAATCCAAATGCATCTCGACCCGATACCGCTCTTGCACGGTCAGGTGATCGGCCAGATAGGCACCGACGCATTCTTCGATTTCTGCGCACGTCATTTTCATGCTGGTGAAAACCCTTCTTCTTCCATTAGCATCTTGATCTTTTTCAGACCACGGTGCAGCAACATGCCCACGTTGGACAGCGACAGATCCGTGACGGCTTCAATTTCTTTGTAAGTCTTGTCTTCCTGGAAAAACAAGAATATGACCGACTGTTGATTCTCCGAGAGTTGATTCAAGTAGGGTTCAATAGCACCCCAACTTTCTTGCGCCACCAGCTTGTTGCCCGGAAGCGGAATATCGGTCGGCTTTTCAACTCTGTCATAAATATCTCTACGTAGCGACTCGCGTTTCATGTAATCGATACACAAATTGTGCGTCACGCGAAACAACCAGGATGCGCGCTGCTTGGGCAGACCGTATCGCGGCGGGTTCTTGATGTAGCGGATGAACGCATCCTGCGCCATATCCTGCGCGAGTTCGCGATTTTTCACCATGCGGTAGGCGTATCGAATGAGCCCATTTTGGTGCTCATCGATGAGACGCTCGAATTCTTCCTGAAACTGCGCCGAATTTACGTCTGTTTCAACAGCCGTCTCTTCGGTACCTTGTGCAAATTCGATGTGCTCTACGGTATCCATAGGCGCTACTTCCCGCTGGTTATCAAGATCAAGACCAGCCATTGAGGCCGCTCCCATCTACATACTATAACGAATTTTTCGGCTCGAAACCCACAGTGAATCCCGATTCCATGGTTATTGAACCCCCGCAAACCCCGCTCAGTTCCCCTGAATAGGGCCAAAAACAGCCTATACCCCTTTAAATACAGGGCTTCTGCGTTCCTTAAAGGCAGACACGCCTTCTTCGGCATCCTCCGTATTGGCCAGTCTTTTCTGTATTTTGGCAAATTCTGCGATGCAGGCCGCCTCTCCACTCTCCGCGTAGGTCATGGAGGAGGCTTTCGTGGCGTAAACCGCCTGAGGGGCGCCTTGCGCGATTTTTTCGGCGAGTTCAACGGCGCGGTTGAGTTGCTCGCCCGGCTCCACGAGTTCCTGCACGAGGCCGATTCGCAGTGCTTCTTCGGCGGAGAATTCGTCCGAGGTCAACAGGTGCAGCATCGCATTTCCCCAGCCGCAGCGTTCGACGAAGCGGAACGTCGCGCCGCCGGTTGCCATGACACCCCGCAGCGGTTCGAGTTGGGAGAAACGCGCACCGCGTGCCGCGATGATGATGTCGCCTGCGAGGGCCATCTCGATGCCTGCGGTGTAGGTGATGCCGTGCACGGCGGTGATGAGCGGCTTCGAAAGTTTATTTTGTTGTCCGTAAATATCCACTTCACTCTGATCGAAGGCCCGTTCGCCGCGTTTCATGTATTCGCGAAACTTGGGTAGGTCGAGTCCGGCGGTGAAATGATCGCCATGGCCGAATAGGATGCCAACACGTAACTCGTCGTTGCTCTCAAGTTCCTTGTAAGCATCCGTGAGTTCGGTGAACATCTTCGGCGTGAGGCCATTGTATTTTGCAGGACGGTTCAGCCCCATCAGCCACACATGGCCGCGCGCTTCGGTAGTGATCGATCCTTCGGGATGGTTTTCGGACATGGGGGTCTCCTTCTTGCGCCTGAGTTGAATCCGGTCAGTATACAAAACGAAGGCCTCGGTATTCACCGGAGTAATTGGCGAAGGGTTCTATTCGTCCAGCGGCTTGCTCGCTTCCTTATTTTTCTTTTTGCCGGGGATGATGCTGGTTACGCCTTTTTTGATCGATTTTACGGCTTTTCCGCCGATGCCGACGACGGCACCGGTGACGCTGCCTCCGGGCACGATATCGACTTGCATTTCTGAGGGGGCTCCGCTTATTTGAATCGCGATGCCGACTTGATTGGTGCCGGCCTGAACGGCTTGTTTCAGGACGGGTACCCATTTAACGGCTTTGGCCAGGCTTTCAAGGAGTCGGGTGTATACGAGAATGTCGGTCTCTTCTGTTGCAAAATTTACGCCCCCCTTCGCGTCCATCGCATAGGCACCGCCATCCAGAAATACATCGGCCAGCGTCATGTTGCCGTCCATGAATGTGCCGTTGCCGGTGAAGGTATTGAAGACGAGTCCTTGGTCCTTCATTTTTGGCGCGCGCAGGTTAATAATCTCGAGCGTCTTCAGTGCGGACAGTAGTTTTGTAGCAAATCCGAGTTTGCCCAGTGAACCCTTGGTTGCGTCCCAACGTATCGTGCCATTGGTGCCTGCGAGCATTCCGTCGGATGTTCCAAGAGGTGCAGTGATGTCAATCGATCCGTTGAGTAATCCTGTGATTTCTCGGGATTCATTGAACAGTAATTCATCCAGGCCGTGCATATTGATGGCGTCGAGCGTAAGCTGTGTGGCCAGTTCGGTGGGGGCGTTATCGGATCGCGTGAGCTGAACGGCGCCTGTGATATTTCCCGAGTAAGCCTCAAGAGCGATGTCTGGAATATGCACGACGCTTTCGGTGGATTCGATCACGAATGCAGCGTTCTCGACGTGGCCGCCCCGATAATGAATCTGATCCAGCGTTACCACGAATCGGCCTTCTGCGTAGTCAGCGGATTCCGGGGAGTCAGATTCGTCGGGTGTCGCATCACTTGTTTCGTCTTGCCTAAAGGCTTCTACCGTATCGACAAAATCGATGATCGTATCCAGGTTCAGGGATTTTCCCGCCAATGTACCTTCCAGTTTATCGGGGCTCCATACGACACCCAATCGGCAGTCCGTGTCTTCCCCTTTAAGGCGCAGATCGCTCACGGCCAAGATCTTGTCTTGATAGCGGATGCCGCCGCTGAGTAAATCACTCGTCGTGCCGTCCGTGAGTGGCAGGGTAACCTTGTCCAATGCGAGTGACAAGCTGAACGGCTCCAGTGTTATCTCTCCGTGAACACGACCCTGCGCGGAAGCACCATTCGAGACGATTGATTCGAGACCAGCAAGGTTCAACTCGACCGGCGATGGCGTATCCGAACCGAGGTTCAGCGCGACGGATTCACCGAGCAGGTCGATACGCAATGTTTCGCGCGTCCATTCCGATCCGGTTTCGCCGGATACCGAGAGGGCGCATTTCCCCCCAGCTTCTTTCGTCAGAATATCTTGTGCGGTTACGACAGTATCGGTTAAATCAAAAACAGCCGAATAATCCCTTGACTCGGCATGTACCTGAAATGTAAATACGCTTTGCCCTGTCAACTTTGCGTATCTGAATAGGTCTGTTGTGACCTCGTCGAAATTGATGGGAGCCACAGCGTCTGCACGCGCGAGCACGAATCCGCCCTCGTCAGATTCTTCGAACTCGATAGCCGCCCGAAATCCAATAATATCTTCGCGCAAAAAATCGATTTTCCAACCCCGATACTCTTTCCCTGGTAGTTTAAGCACGGTGTCCAGAACGGCGGGACTGTATAGCGCTAGCAGTGGTTCATAGAACAGTTCGGAAGGTGTCGTATCCAACAAGGCGCTTACCGTCTCACGTATGTCCATCGTTGTTTTGCCGCGCCACTCTCGCGAGGCGTAGTGATAGGTGCCGGTCGCGTTGATGGAGGAGACGCGATCGGAGTCCAAGCTCAGCGTAGCATCCAGGGAGTCTGAACCATTTTGCCGCAATGAGCCGCGGACGATGAATTCATCGTTGCCAAACTCTTCAATTTGAATCGTGCCGTTATCAATCGCGACCCGACCCTGTAGCTGCTTCGCGATGACCTCGCCCTCTTTCGACACCAGATCGAGCCCGGTGAGCTTCAGAGTTCCATCGGTAGCACTCATGGTTCCCTCGGGAGTCCACTCAAGTCCCAGGCCGTCCATCGACAGCTTAGCCGTTCCTTGATCGCGTGGGCGAATGTCTTCCCCGAGCAGCATTGGCATCAGAGCCTCCAGCGCACCTATGCCTAGTGTTCCGGTCAGGTTTGCCAGACGAATAGTAGCGTCATTTGTTCGATGCACATCAGCTGCGATGTCGATACCTTGTCCCTTCCAGGAAATTCCCTCCACATGAAGATCACTCTCCTTCCAATGCGCCGTTGCCGTGACAGGGCCTTCGAGCGAAGGGTGAGCCGCCGATAGAATGTCACCACTCAGTGCCAAATAGAGGTCATTGAAATCACTGATCGCTGCCGTCACCAATCCGTTCAATGCCACGTCCGGTTCGCCTTCGATATCGAGGCCTGAAAGATCAAGGCCGTCCAGTTGTACTTCGAGAGTCGCAGCGTCAAAAGCTCCGTCGACGAGTTCAACTGCCAGTGTCGCGTCCGCTTGCGCGTGTTTTCCCAATTCCGGTATCGAACCTTTCGCGCTGATGCGAAACGATTCCGCCAGAATATCTTCGATCAGTAAATCAAGTGTGAGCGTCTCTTCCTCATCATCGTCGAGATACAGTTTCGCCGAGGGAGCATGAATCTTGGGAAGTTGAACCGTGACTGCCGATGAACCACCTTCTTTTGTGGATGCCTGTTCGCGAATGGCGTCGATGCTGTTGTTAAACGCCTCCGAATCGCGAGGCACACGAAGTTCAAGGGCTTCGACGATGGTCGTCGTCACGATCAGTTTCCGTTCACGGAGCAACGGCGCGAGTTCAAGGCTCAGGCGAATGCGCGACGCCTTCGCACGCAGCACATCGTCGGTGAGGGAGATCCGGTGAAACTCCAGATGTGGTTCCGGGAAAAGATCGAGGTCGATTCTTCCGATGGACGCGGTCAAGCCTGTGGCATCCTCTACGGCCTTGATCACCGCAGGCCGATACTGGTCGATACGCAATACGTAACGTTCAAAAACGAACCAGCAGGCGACGACCAATACCGCAAGCATCAGCAGGCGACGGAGCCAACCCTTCAATCGTGATGTTTTGGCTGGGGGCTGAAGGTTCATGAATGCGGACTCCGGAACGCGTAAAATCGGTATGATTCTATCATGGAATAAGGGGCTTAAAGTTTGGATGGATTGACGAAGGCTTATTCGGTCGCAGCGATTTGCTTGCACAACAATTCCGCGACGATGCGATGGCCTTCGTCATTGGGATGTAATCGATCGAGTAGCAGTGCATCTGCATCTGCGCCCATTTTTTCGTATTCATTCCAGACATCGACCAAAGGGACGTCGTACTTCAACGCGAGTTCGCGCACAACATCGACGTAAAGTTCCGTGCGTTCGATGCGCCAGTCTTCGACTGATGATCGCGGTCGATTCGGCGTCATTAAGATAACATTTGTGTCCGTCTCCTGTAAGGTGTAAATCATGTAACCAAGATTCCGACGATAATTCTTGACTGAAATACGCGATGCGGCGCCTTCCCGATTCAAATCAATCCAGGAATCGTTCCAGCCGAACTGAATGATGACGGTGTCGGGGTCGTGAGCGATCACTGCCGACTCGAATCGGTCGCGCGCATGCTCAGCTCTGAAGAGTTTGTTATCGTTGTAACGGCCTGTGTGACTGCCGCCGACGGCCGAGTTGATGACAGTTGCGTTGATGCCCCGAGCCTTGAGCAGGTCGGGAAGGCGGTCCGCGTAAACTTCGTTAATCGTATCGCGCAGGGCGGTTGTGGAATCTCCGAAGGCGACGATGGTTTGGGATTGTGAAGCCATGATGTCGCCGCGTTTGGCCATCGCATCGAGTTCATCAAGCTTGAGCCGCACGCTCAGGATGTACGGTTCTTCGCCCTCGTCCCAGTGGCCGTAGGTGGTGGTAACGAAGGTGCCGTCGGGCAGTATTTCGACACCGGGATAGGCGCAGTCTTTGCCTTTTGTGTTGTCTTTCAGGCGGATGTGATATTGACCGGGATCGCCCGATACGAGGTCGTCGTAGGTGCCGACCCAAGCTGCCCAGTCGCCTTCGGTGGGAGCCTTTTTCCCTTTAGGCGAGTTGCTTCGAAACGAGATGAACAAGCGACCGTCAGGCCCGTATTTTCCCGTATGTCGATCCCCGTTTAACGAATCTGGCATGGGCCGCGGATCGGTCCAGGTTTTCCCTTCGTCGTTGGAAAAGATAATCTGCGAGTTCTGCGTACGGCTGTTCTCGCGAAGCAATACGGCGAGCTGCTTGCCGTTGGGTGATCGAATCAGCCCGGGCTCGCAAATGTGAATGTCCGTGGTCGTCGCGATGGTCTCGGGGAAAGACCAGGTCATACCGCCGTCCTCGGAAAAGGTTTTGTACAGAGTGAACTCAACAGGATTCTTCTTCTCGTTCGTGTCGGTGAAGAAGCGACCGTCGTCGTGAAACATCGCCATGTAATGCCCGGGGCCCGTGCGAATCGGTTCCGCGAATCCCATGACCACAATACCGCCCCAGTCGCCGACGGGTTTCAGTTCAGACCAGGTCAGGCCGTCGTCTTTCGTCACCGACATGCGCGTGGGGTAGAGTCCCGAAAACATAATGATGCGTTTTGTTTCGTCTGCGTCGATAACGCGGTGCAACGTCGGCACTTCCCGCGATGTGGACCAGCTTTTGGGTGTCGGCAGTCGTTCCGACCAGGTTAATCCGCCATCATACGACCGCTTGTACACGATACCGCCGCGCCCGTGCCCTTTGGGATAGACGCAGAGCATCGTCTTGTTGTCTTCTAGCAAGACCGTTGTCGGGTGTCCGAGATACTGCCCCGCCTCGCGGTCAACAACAACCTGGCGATTCGATTGCACAGTCAAATCGAGAAATATGACATCGGCATTGGCCCCGAGAACGAGAACACAAAATAGAATAGTCGTAAGGGCATAGCGCATGGTAAATCTCCAAATGTTCGTAGAGAATCAGTATATCGAAAGAACGCCTTGTAGTCACAGGTGCCGGAATCGAGTCCACTACCCTTTTGCGATTGACAATTTTCGCCGAATGGCCTAGGATTGCACACAGTGTAGTAGATGTATAACCGATTCAGACACAAACCTGTTGCTATTATGCACGGGGGGTATCGTTATGAGAGTTCTTGTCTTGCTGTACGGCACCGTTTGTTATCTCGGATTTCTGGGTGTGTTTCTTTACGTAATCGGATTCACCACCAATTGGCTGGTTCCAAGGGGCATCGACGACGGGGAACCGGGCGTGTTTATCAACTTGGTTATCGTCAACGTTTTTCTTCTGAGTATCTTTGCGTTGCAACACACCATCATGGCGCGCCCGGTTTTCAAGAAATGGGTGACTAAATTTATCCCGACTGCAGCGGAACGCAGCACCTTTGTATTGATGACGAACGCTGCGTTCTTGTTGATCTTCTGGCAATGGCGTGCGCTTCCTGAAATCGTCTGGGATGTGTCGGGTACGCCCGCGCTGAGCAACGTCATCTGGGCCGTGTGCGCGGGGGGATGGCTCCTTGTGTTGTACTCGACCTTTCTCATCAACCACTTCGATCTTTTCGGACTGCGGCAGGTCGTGTTGTTCTTTACCGCTAAGGAATATACAGACGCGCCCTTCGCCCAACCCTGGCTCTACAAAATCATCCGCAATCCGTTGATGCTCGGTTTCATGATTGCCTTCTGGGCAACGCCGACGATGTCGCAGGGGCATCTACTCTTCGCCGTGGTGGTCACATGTTACATCTTCTTCGGAATCACCGTCGAAGAACGCGACCTGAAAGATGCACTGGGCGAAGATTACATCGCCTACCGGGCACGCACACCGATGCTCATCCCCTTCCTGAAATTCGCAAGAGGTGTCACGTCAAACGGGGAGTCGCGGGATTAGCGCCTTATGTCTCGATTTGACGCTTGATATCCATCGTCTCATGTAGGATGCGAAGTATGAATACTTCGTCCTCGTGTGCCAGTGTGTAGATGATGACGTGGCGCGGGGACTGGATACTCGATTGGCCGCGTCTCTTGCTCAGCGAAATCGGGTAACTCCGGATGAATCCGCCCAACTCAGGTCGAGCCCGGGTTGTGGCGGCCTTCGGCTCCAACCCGATATCTTCCAGAGCTTGTTCAATAAGGCTCACATAACGATCGGCCTGATCGAGGTCATATTGGTTGAGCGTGTAGTGCCAAATAGAATCGATGTCTGCGCGAGCTGGTCCACTGAGCCGGGCTCTATGCATTTTGCTCCCGTGCTAATCGTTCCCTACCTCTTCGACGAACGCCTTCAAAGTAATCTTCAATATCTTTTTCGTTTTCAAGCGTAATGTAATCACCACTCTCGATAGCATCCACGCCCTTCTGCACTTCGGCTCGAAGACGTTCCAGCTTTAGACGTTGCTCCTCCTCCTGTGCTTCCAGCAGACGGAGTCCCGCGCGCACAACCTCGCTAGCGTTCTGATAACGCCCGCCTTCGGTCATTTCACGGATGAAGGAGGATTGATGCTCGGGCAGATTGACGTTTTGGGTTGGCATGGGAAAACCTCGAAATCGTGGTTGTGTACACTATTATCCCACGATTGGCAATTATTGTCAATTACGCCGATACCCCACGTATACGGGTGAATATCCGCTTTATGGAAGGATTACTCCTCGAATTCAACTGTGAACGTAGCACCCTGTTTCATGCGTTTGTAATTCTGGAAAGGCACGACTTCTTCGCCGATTTTTTGGTGGTACATGACGAGATTTTTTGTATCGAGTACGAGATTTTGGCGCTCAATCGTGCGGATGAGCCAGGGGGAGATGAACATGATGTCGATGTCTTTGCACTGAAGCAGGTCGGCGGGCGTTTCAGTGTCCCCGGGGAAATAGAGGCGCAATCCGTGCCACGTGACGAGATAGGAAAAATGCTGCGGGGCCAAGTTGTGCGGCATCGAAATGGCTTCGACCTGAATGCCGCGATATTCCATCGGCTTTTTTTCGTCCCACGGGATCACACGTTTCTTGTCTAGCCTTTCCGTAATCTTCGTGGGCGCGATAATGGACACGTCCATCGTCTCGAAGGTCTTCTTGTGCCAGTGGTCACTATGAAAATGCGTGATCAGACTGAGACCGTTTTTTATTTCAGGCACATCCTCCATCTCGAATTCCATATACCCATACGCGCCCGACAAATACGGAAAATCACTCAACAACGTCGTCTCACCGTCCGAAATGTAAAACGCCATGTTGCCGATAAAGGTCACCGTGAGTTCGCCGGCAGTGGCAAGAGGCGCAACCAGAACGAGGAGCGCGAAGAAAGCGATATTGCGAATGTATCGACGGATATCTGTCATGATCTTAGATTCGTATTACCGCAGTTTCCACGGCTTGCGATAGGTCGGCGACAACATATCCGTGGCGCCAGCGTCGTTTTTGATGGTCTCGGTGTTCGGGTCCCAATTGATCGTGCGACCCGCGTACATGGCGATGTTGCAGAGGTGGCCCATGGACGCGCTGCGGTGTGCGGTTTCAGCGGGGGTGATGGTCGGTTTGCGGGTTTGGATGCCTTCGACGAAATTCTTCCAGTGGTCTTTGCTTCTGTAAAGGTGAATTTCGTTCTCGCCGATATCGCCTTCAAGAAATTTCGGGTCACTCGCGTCGAGACGTCCGCGATCCACGTGAATCCAGCCGTCGCTACCGAACCATTTCGTGCCGCCGCCGGCTTTGCTCGAAATGTTCATCGTAATGCCGTTCGCATAGGTGAGGGTGCAGTCGTAATCCGTCGGGGAGTCCCACAATTGGCCCGTCGGAATAACACCGGTACCGGAAACTTTCACCGGACCCGTTTCGTCCAGACCCAGACCCCAATGCGCGATGTCGCCGTGGTGGCCGACCCAGTCCATCAACGTGCCGCCGCCGTGCGCCATGATCCAGCGCCAGGTCTTGTGTGTACGCGCGCGACAATACGGCAAATCGGGGGCAGGCCCAAGCCACATGTCGTAATCCAGTTCTTCGGGTGGAGGACCGAAGGTGGTCAAGTCTTTTACCTCGTCATAGTTCGCGTGACCCCGGCCCAGTCCGATTTCGACATGCGATACGTTTCCGATGCGACCGTTGCGAATCAGTTCTGCGGCGCGGTGAAAATTCGGCACCGAGCGCTGCCAGCTACCGGTCTGCCAGATGCAGCCGTTCTTGTTGAGGGCATTCACCATCGCGCGGCCTTCAACGAGCGTGTGGGAGAAAGGTTTCTCACCGAAGACGTCGTAGCCTTTTTCCGCGGCGGCGATTGCCGGAATAGCGTGCCAGTGATCCGGCAGCGAAATCACGACGGCGTCCAGGTCTTCCTTCTCAAACATCTCACGGAAATCGCTGTATGCCCCGCACTTGAAATTATCGTAGGTGCGCTCGACCGTTTTCTGCGCCTTCCTGAGATGCTTCTCGTCAAGGTCACACACCGCGACGACCTGCACGTCTGGGTGCTGCAGGAATTGGCCCAGATTGGAGCCCCCCTGCCAACCGATACCGATGCTCGCCATGTGAATTTTTCCGCTGGGACGCGACGAACGCGTGATGACACCGTCGTTGATGGTCGTGCATCCGGTCAGAATCGTTGGGCCGACTACTGCAGCGGTACTCGCCATTGCGGACGACTTCAGGAAAGAGCGGCGTGAGATTGCGGGATTCGAATGTTTCTTTTCAGACATGCTTGTTGACCCTTCTGAGAATTGGAATAGATTTTCGAGCACTCATAGTACGCCTCAGACGAAGCCAGGTACAACCCGCTCGCCGTTCATTGCTCGAAGGGCGCGGTGTTTGTGTGATAGGCTTAACGCAAGTACAAAGGAAGTCGCCCGTGTCCCAGGAAGTCAAGAAATCGTTCTATACGACCGTCGATCATCCCTTCGAAATTAACCATACGGAGGAGGTGGATTGCAATTTCTGTGGTGGCAAGGAATATACCTCCATCGGTACCGAACTGGATTATGACATCCGCCAATGTGCGCAATGCAAGCTGGTGTACATCAATCCGCAGCCGACCGCTGATGAGATTCCGGGTTTCTACGACAACATGTACCTCGACGATTCCCCCGAAGAAGTCGCCGCGCGGGGACTCGGTTATACCCAGAAACAGCTCAGCCGAATCGTGCGCAAACGAAAACCCGGAGGCGGGAAACTGCTCGATATCGGTTGTGGATTCGGCGCCGTGCTCGAAGAAATGTCGAATTACTCCGAATGGGAGTTGCACGGCCTTGAAGTGGGTGAAGGCGCAGTAAACTTTGCGCGTAAACGTGTGCCGTCCGCCGATATTCAGGACGGTGTCGTGGATGCCGTGGGTTATGAAGCGAGCCAATTCGACTGCATTCTGATGATTACCGTGCTTGAACACCTCAAAGACCCCAAGGCCGTTCTGAAAACGGTCACCAAATGGCTCGCGCCGGGCGGATTATTGGTCATCCAAACGCCACACGTCGAGCCCTTCATCAAGTTGCGTCAGACCATTCCCCAGGTACCCATCTATTTTGAAGCACCCCGCCACATGTTCGATTTTTCGCCTCGATCCCTGGCCATGTTCTTCGAGTCCTCCGGATGCACCGACATGAAAATCGATATTGCGGTGCCTTACGCGACCGGCGGCATCGTCAGCGAAGCGATGATCTGGGGCATCAAGCTGGTCGGCTATTTCCTTCACTACCTGACCTTCAAAACCTACGTGCTGCCTTATTCCGGTGGACTGGTCGCCCACGGGATCAAGGCCGATGACTAGCGACACAACGACGACAGACACTCCCTCCCCGTGGCGCCATCCCCTTTGGCTGGTGGTTGCCTTGGGTGCAATCATTCGCCTCTACAATCTTGGTCATTTCAGCTTTTGGTACGACGAAGCGGCCTCCATCATCGGTGCCGCATGGGTCGACAGGGATCTTTCCTTCCTTAGCGCCAGCGAGAGTCGATTGATACCCATGTTCGCCGTGTTGGGCCGCATCTGGTATGAACTCGGACAGCACGTTTTCGGAATCACCATGGGCACGCGCACCAGTGACGCCTATCTTCGCCTGTTGCCCCTCGCATCCAGCGTCGCACTCATCCCGATGACCTATCTGCTCTCCATGTATCTGTTCAAGCAGCGCGCAGCCGCACTCATCGCCGTACTGTTTATCGCAATATCGCCATTCCAGGTCTACTACGCCCAGGAATATCGGCCCCATTCGCTGTACGCGCTTATCGTGTGCGCGGGCGTTTATTGCAGCCTGCGCGCGCTGGAAGACGGCACCCGCCGCTGGTGGATCGCGACTGTCATCACCGGTGCACTGGCCATCTACACCTACTATTTTTCCGCGCTGTATCTCGTTTGCATGAATATTTACGCGCTGACCTGTTTCAATCGATACCGCGACAAGATTCGTCCGTGGACCATCAGCCAGCTCAGCATTTTGGCGCTCATCATTCCGCCCGCGCTGATGGCCAGTCAGATCTGGGGGGTCCACGCGAGCGCGGAGGAACACTGGTTTCCACACCCCACCCTGAAAACAGTACTCCTGACGCTCAAAAACTTCTTCGCGGGATATTCCTCAACGATTCCGCTCTACTGGACGTTGTTTTTCGTCGGTTTGGTAATCTTGTTGTTCGGTTTGTACACCGCCCGCAACGATCGCCGACAGCTTTCCCTGTTGTTGTGCGTCTCCATCGTGCCGATTCTGATTCAGGTCATCGTCTGGTCCACGCAGGAATTCGCGTTTTACACCTACCGCGTACAACTCGCCTTCGCAGCACCCGTTTACATTCTCATGGGTGTCGGCGTTGCCGGGCTACCAAAGGCATGGGCACGCATAGCCATCGTCGGAGTATTTACGCTACTCAGTGGATTCGCACTCAAAGACCTCTATCAACAGAATATGCATCCCGTGTGGAATCACGTGATCGGCGCGCGCTACAAGATCGATTCGCGTTCGGCATCGGATTGGATCGCATCGGATTGGCAAGAGGGCGATCGCGTCGCTCATTTCTGCACCTTCTCGATTGGACCCTTCCGGTCGTATTATTTGCCCGACAAGCCGCAATGGGTCATGAGCCTCACCGAGGAAGATCGCCTGGAACTGCTGAAGAGTTTTCCGGACGAGGCCATGTGGACCGACGTGGGTTTCATGCCGCTGCCTGCCGAAGAGATTGTCAATGGCGCCGCGCGCATCTGGTATGTCGAGTCCTGGTGGGATTTCGATCAGCGAATCGGACGTATGGACGAGTTTCGCGCGTGGTTGGATGCCCACGGCACCGTAGAAGAACATCGCGAATACGACGGTATAGAAGTCGTTCTCTACCTAATGCATGAGAATGCGCCGGATTGATCCCCCTTCATGTAACCTTCCGCTTACGTGGGTATTGTCCACGGAATATCGTTCCCAAGTGAGACTTGTCATTATCCGGTGCCCGCATGTTATGCTCGAAAGCACTGTTTAGATTGAATACCCCCTTGAAACGGGTCGAAGGAGATGGTTTTATGATTCGGTTAGGCCAAATTTCTACGTGGACATGGGTGTTGTCCTGTCTGCTCGTTCTGATTCAGACGACAACCTGGTCGGACTACAAGCGTGTCGATAAATCCAGCGCCGACGATCCGCTGAACACGCATATTTTTCAGCTGGAAAATGGGCTCACGGTGTACCTGACGGAGAACCACGAAACGCCACGTTTCTATGCTGAGATCGCCGTGCGTTCGGGTAGCAAACACGATCCGGAAAACGCGACCGGTCTGGCGCACTACCTCGAGCATCTCTTGTTCAAAGGCAACCAGTCCATGGGTACGCTTGACTACGAAAAAGAAAAACCCTTTCTCGACGAGATTACCCGGCTCTACGAAGAACATTTCATGGAAACCGATTCGGAAATTCGCGCAGAGATTTACGCGGAGATCAATCGCGTTGCACAACGGGCCGCAGAATACGCCATTCCAAACGAGATCGACAAGATTTTCAACGCGATGGGCGGTACGCATGTGAACGCGCACACGTGGCACGAAGAAACGGTGTACAAAGTCGGTCTGCCGGCCAACCGGATGGAGCAATGGGCGGCCATCGAATCACAGCGGTATCACAATCCGGTATTCCGTTTGTTCCACACCGAGCTGGAAACGGTCTACGAAGAAAAAAATCGTAGCCTGGACAACAAAGATCGCATCGTGAACTATGCGATGTCCCAGACCCTCTACAAGAACCATCCCTACGGGCAACAGCCGACCATCGGAACAGTCGAGCACCTGAAAAATCCCTCCCTCAATCTCATTTACGATTATTTCAACACGCACTACGTACCCAATAACATGGCCATCTTCATCAGTGGCGACATCAATGTTTCGGAAACCATGTCGTTCATCGATGAATACTTTTCCTTCTGGGAACCTAAGCCGTTGCCGAAGGTGGGGCCATGGAAAGAAAAATCTCTCAAAGGTGTCGAGCGCGTCACGGTGAAATACCAAGGCAACGAGTTCGTGGAATTGGCCTTCCGTACAGTCAAAAACCATGACCCGGACATCGAGGCCCTAGCAATGATGGATATGATTCTCGACAACTCACAGGCGGGACTGATTAACCTCAACCTCAACCAGCAACAACGGGTCCGTCAGGCGGGGTCCTACCCCAGTGTGATGAACGATTTCGGCTCGCAGCACTTCTACGGTGTGCCCAAAGAGGGCCAGACCCTAGACGAAGTAGAGGCTTTGATACTGGAGCAGGTCGAGTTGGTGAAGCAAGGCGAATTTGAAGACTGGATCATTCCCGCGATTATTACCGACTACAAGAAGAATCAAAAAGGCGGGCTGGAGTCGAACTTGGCGCGGGTCTCTGAGATGCGCGAGGCCTTTCTCAGTTATGAAAGTTGGGACGACGCGACACAGGCGATCACACGTATGGAACGTGTGACGAAAGAAGATGTGGTGCGCGTCGCGAACGAATACTTTGGCAAGGACTACGTATCGATTCACCGGCTGGACGAGCAACACGAGGTGCCGCCCGTAGAAAAACCGATTATCCAGCCGGTCACCATCGATCCAAAACGACAGTCCGAGTTTGCCAAGCGTATCCTGTCGATGCCCTTCGCACAGATAGAACCGACCTTCGTGGATCTCGAGAAAGACGTGCAGGTCGTGGATTATGCTGATGGTACGCGACTGTTTTACTCCCAGAACCCCTTGAACGATCTCTTTTCATTCACGATTCTTGTTGAATTTGGCTCTCATGAAAACAAGAAAATAAGCATGGCGACCCAGTTGCTGGACAAATCCGGCACGGGCGATTTTTCATCTGAAGATCTGAAGAAGGAATGGTATAAACTCGGTAGCAGCTTCGGCATTAGCGCCGGAGACAATGAATCCTTCATGCGAATCAGCGGGCTCGACGAAAATTTCGACGCGACGCTTAAGCTCATGCTGAGCCTGCTCAACGATCCGAAAGCCGATGCGGCCGTTCTGGAAACTCTCAAGACAATCGTGCTGAAATCCCGCAACGATGCTAAAAAAGAACCAGCGTCTATTGCACGAGCAGTGTCGACGTTCAACCGGAACGGATCCGAATCGACTTACCTGAATGTGCTCACCAGCGAAGAAATAAACGCGCTGACCGTTGACGAGCTGGTGAAAAGCATCACCGATCTGCTCGGATATAAGCAGACCATCACTTATACCGGCTCACTATCCCTTGCGGAAGTCACCGCCATCCTGAAAAAGCACCACCCGCTCGATGGAACGCTGAAAGATACACCCGCGTACCGTTTCAAATACGCCCGGGACTTTGACGAGACGGAAATTTACTTCTTCGACAAGGAAATGGCTCAGGCCAATGTGCGTATTGAGTTTCCAGACGGCAAATACGACGAATCGCTGCGTGTGCCGGTGGCCCTGTACAACAGCTATTTCGCCGGCGGCATGTCCGGCATCGTGTTCCAGGAACTGCGTGAGGCGCGCGCACTGGCCTATTCGGCTGGCGCACTATACTCCAAGGGTGGACGCCTTAACGCGGAAAACATCATGATCGGCGCCATTGGATGCCAGACCGATAAGACGATCGATGCCGTAACGGCATTCCTCGATCTTTTTGATAATCTGCCCGAATCACCTGAGCGATTTGACGAGGCAGTCACGTCGTTAACGAATCGATACCGCTCATCCAAGGTCGGGTTCCGTAGTGTGATTGGCACCGTACGTAGCTGGGAACGTTTCGGACTGGACGAGGATCCCGGGATGCGCGCCTTCGAAGAATTGCAGACGGTCAAGCTCGAAGACATGATGGCGTTTCACGCCTCACACATCAAGGACAAGCCCAAGCTAATCTCCATTGTGGGCGACAAGAGCAAGATTGATATGGACGCGCTGGCCAAGTTCGGAAAGATTACGGAGGTTACACTGGACGATATATTCGTGGACTAACGCGCCGCTTAACGCGGATTGGGTCTGCCCTGATAGTATTGTCGGATCGCCTTTCGGATGTCCGTGGCGGTCGAAATCATCGGGCGGATCTGATACTCGCACAAACGTTCTACGTTTTCGATGGCAATGAGATCCATCGGGTTCTCCATAGCGAGAGTCAGTTCTCCATTCTCAAAACTAACCGGAACGCAGGTATGTTTATCAGCGATTCGTTCGCTGATGAGCCGGACTGCATCTCGGTGAATCGTGTTGTGCTCGATACGCAAAAAGGGAATGTCCATCTGATGCGCGAGGGCCTGCGCAATGACATCTTCGGTCGCGTATCCTTTATCGACAAACAGCTGGCCGATTTTTCCGTTGTATTCGTTTTGTTCGCGCTCCCGAATCACGTCGTCAAGTTGCGCCTGTGTAATGACTCCTGATTCGACGAGAAGTTTCCCTAGCTGCTGACGCGCTTCGACCGCGTTGAACTGGATATCGACACGCGGTTGAGCCGCTTTCAACGACTTCAGTGCGGCCAGCTCATTCTGGAGATCTGCTACTTCACGCCGATGTTTCCGAATGGCCTCCTGGCTTGTTTCCTGGTCATGTAACGCATCGGAAAGCTGCTTCGCGAGGACAGATTTCGTGCCCTTTGACTGCTCCTTCTCCAGTTCTTCCTTCATTTCCTGATTCTCGGCGTTCAACTTTTTCACCTGAGCCTCAAGCACCGTATATTGTTCGGAAAGCTGACGGTAATCAGATTCAAGACCAGCCTGTCCACGTATTTCGGACTGCAATTCCTCCAGACGCGCCGACTTTTCCTGGTCCAGATCAACTGCCTTCTTGGTCCGGACACGCAACTCGTCCATCTGACGATCAGCTTGTTCCGTTCCCACATGGGCTTGCTGAAGTCCCTCTTTCAGGGCCGCCAGCGTCGTCTCGTTGGTCTGGCAGGTGTTCTCGAGCAATGCAATGTGATCCGCGTGTCCCTTGATAACGGCATCCGAATCCGCGTGGTTCGTTTTCAATTCTTCGAGGCTTCGGGTGAGTTGATCGACCCACTTCGTTTGTTCCTCGAGTTGATCCGCTAGCTCTTCGGCCGACTGCTCAACCGTGCTCGTCTGTTGTTCGGCCTGGTCCAGCGATTCGCGCAAGGCATCCGCACGTTCCTGGGCAGTATCGCACGCCGTCTGCAACTCCGTCACGTTCTGCATAAGCGATTCGGCGTTGGCCTCATGGGTCTGCGCCGCTTTTTGCGCGGTATCCCGTTCTTCTTTAAGCGTCGTCCGCTCGGTGTTTAATCCTTCGATGGTAGTGCTTTGTTCCGCCACGCTTTGTTCCAGTTGTTCAACCGAATCCTCGGCTTTCTCCAGGTCCGCTCGTACTTCTTTCAGGTCGCCCTCAGTATTCGTGTGTAGCAGAATGGTCTGCTCAAGCTTGGCAATGTGACGCCGCGCCGCTTCACCGGAGGTGGCTTCCTCGTTCAAGCGAGTCTTGAGTTTCGCGTGTTCTTGCTGATCAACCTCGGCATCTTCCAGCTTACGGGATTCATTGCGCAGCCGACCCCGGGCCTGCGCCAGTTTTTCATCGCTTTGATCCACCTTATAGGCAAGTTCGTCGCGCTCGGCTTCCAGAAGGGATACCTCTTCGCGCAGGGCTTGGGTTGCTCGTTCGGCCTGTTCCAGCGTCTCGCCTTGATGGCCAATCGCATCCCGGGTCTGCGCGCACAATTTGGTCGTCTCTTCTTGATCGACGACGACCTGATCCACCAGCTGATTCAGCGCTTCCTTGACATCATGTACGTACTGGATAACCTCGGACTGATGCTCAAAAGAAACCGATTGCTGAGAATCGACCTGTTCTTTTAATGCTTCCACACTATCCTTCTTCCGACCGCGCTCCATTCAGGCATCCTTCTTCTTGGTCCGTCCAGCCCACTACGGCTACACAGCAGACTCAATTGAAGTATACGGTCAAGTTCCGAAAATATCAACGAGGCGAGCTAATTGGGGCGCAATAACCCTATGAAACGGTGCGATTAGAGTAACGGATCGTTTACTCAGGATTCGATATCCATCTTTACTACCTCCCCCGGCAACGTCGATGTGTGTGGCCAAAGTTTCCGACCGGGATAGATAGACGTGTTGATTCCCGTGTGCACATAGTCGCCTACAATCGTTCCCAATTTGCGCCGTCCCGTGTCCACCAATTCACCCTTCACCATAGAGCTATGATTCTTGCCATCGTGCCGGAAGTTTGCCGTAATCGTGCCGCAGCCAAAATTCACGCCCTCGCCCAACACACTGTCACCCGCATAACTCAGGTGCGGCACCTTGACCTCGTTCATCAATATAGATCCCTTAATTTCCGAACCCTGACCGATTTTGCAGCCATTTCCGATGGCCGAATACGGCCGTATCCACGCATTGGGACCAATCATGCAGTGCTCGCCAATAATGACCGGACCGTCAATCACAACGCCAGGCCGGATGACCGTGCCACGACCGATGGATACCACGCCGTTCAGATGAGCGGCCGCAGAAACGTCGCCCTGGATATCCTCTTTCAGGTCGTCCAGAATGGCAGCGGTCGCATCCAACAAATCCCAGGGGTAGCCGATAGATAGCCAGTGGCCCTGAATCGGGATTGCGTGAAAGGGTTCACGTTGTGCAAGCGTTTCGATGGCCGATGTAATCTCGATTTCCCCGCGCGACGATTCGGGAGTCGTTTTTAAGATGTCAAAGATGCTCATCGGAAACTTGTAGGCACCCAAATTGGCCAAATTCGATACCGGTTCATTGGGTTTCTCCACGACTCCAGTGACGCGACTCGAGTCGTCCGTGATAAACACGCCAAAGCGGGAGGGATCGTTCACTTCCTTGCATAACACACCCTGTTCAAGACCCGCAAGCGTTCGCAGGTCATCCGCGTGATAGATATCGTCCCCATTCATCGCCAAAAACGGCCCGTCAAGATGCTCCTCACACTGTGCCAGAGCGTGTCCCGTACCCTTTTGCTCCTGTTGAGTGATGTAGCGAATGGCGATGCCCTGATAGCGATCCCCGAGCCTTTCCTCGATCATTTCGTTGCGGTATCCCACCACCATCAATACCTCGTCAACCAGGCCGTCGAGTGCTTCCAGCTGATGGATAGCAATGGGTTTGTTGGCGACCGGAAGAAGCGGTTTGGGACGCGTCAACGTCAGCGGGTACGTGCGTGTCGATTTTCCTGCAGCAAATAGAACGGCTTTCATGTGCGATTCCTTTATCCTGTGCGACGCTCAGCCTTGTTCCGTCGTGGATGGCTGACCCCTATAAATAAACCATATATTGCGACTGTAAATAAACACCGTCAACGCCATGCCGATTGCGAAAACCCATTTCTCCCGCTGGACGAATGCGGCACACTGAAACAGTGCTGCGAAAAAACTGAGGAACCAGAAGGCATTGGGGATGATACTGCGCTTGGCCCGTTCCGTGACGATCCATTGCAGAATAAACCGTGCCGCGAACAAGCCCTGCCCCACGAGCCCCAGAATAAGCCATGCCCACGCCGTCTGCGATTCTAGCGGGGATTTATCGCTTTGCACCTGCCATTCGCGCAGGCTCAATTGAACGACCGCAATTAATCCGATTATTGCAATGATACCCATGGCAAGATGAAGTATCCGGGAGGTCGTTGGCGTCAATCGATCCTCATCCCGCCAGATATGGGCAATGTTGCGCCCGTAGATGATCACATTGATATTCTGGCCCAGGGTACCCAACAGGGAGCGGTCAAGAATCCCGTAAGTTAACAACATAACGGAGCCCACCGCGCTCATATACCAGAAGACGATAGGCATCGCGCTCCTCTTTTTGCGCTCTGAGGCGATCCACTGGACGATAAAGCGACCGTAAAAGACAAGTCCGCCAACCACGCCGAGTGCAAGAATAAGGTTGTTTAGGGGGTCATCCATATGAAATCTGAGAGATATCGACACGAATACGAAAACTACTAATAATAAATTTACAGAAACTATTGATAATTCTGGGTTTATTTGTTAAGATATTGATAATTCGGGGTTTATGTGGTTTAATATACCACGAATTTGGGAGTTGTTCTGTTTTTGGACACTCTCTCGTGTCTTTTAGTTCTGAGTCGCCATTGAAGAAAGGATTGCCCGTGTCGGTATACAAGTACACCGTTATTCTCCGTGATCGTGAAGACAGTATTGAGTCTGGCACCGTGTTCGCCAAAGATGAAGGCGAAGCCAAGAAAAAACTCAAGCGACTCGATCTATCCAACCCGCACTTAAAACAAATCAAGGGATTTTCCGGCTTCATGGGACGTTTCACCGCCGATATAAAGTAGCCGCGTTTCGCCATCCCCTTATCCCAGCCTCCTTGCTCTACCTTGCTCGTTCGCATCATCCGCGATTTCGAGTACCTCTTTAATGATCTCGTTGTATTTCAGAAACATGCATTTGGTGAACAAGTTACAGGTGTCGCATTCCTTGAGTTTTTCGTCATCCCTGCGAAGATAATGCCGCTGTGTAGAATTATTCAGCGTTATTTTCAGATTGGCCAATTGACCAAAGCATTCTTTTGTCGCCATGATCGTCACCTCCTTCGCTGTTGTTGTCTAAGCACTCTATCCTAAGTATACGCGAAAGGAATTCAAGGGTCATCCTTGCTCCTGAACCGTCAATGCGAAGGCAAGCACATCAACCCGTGTCGCTCCGGCACGTTTCAATGCCAGAGCAGATTCAGCGACGGTACCGCCTGTTGTGACCACGTCATCGATCAGCAGAATCCGATGGCCCGTCAAGTCTATCGCCTGATCCACCGCGAACGCACCCCGCACATTGGATTGACGCTCGGTCGGGTTGGCGAGTCGACTCTGTACACGGGTAGGTCGAATGCGCTGCAAGCCCTCAAACAGCTCCGCATTCGGGAAATGGTGCGCCACGCCCTCGGTCAGCAACAGGGCCTGATTAAACCCCCGGTCACGCAGCCGGATGTGATGCAGCGGAACGGGCGTTATCAATGTGTAGGCCTCTGTATCCATCGTCGAGTCGATAAACGGGTCGAGTTCATCCATCATGGAATCGACAATCCAGCGACGCTCATAAAATTTCAGGATTTTCACCGCTTCGGCCATCGCCCCTTCGTAGACGGTTGCTCCATAAACGCGTTCGTAGGGGGTCTCTTGTTTCAGGCCGTTGCACGCTGCGCAGGGGAAATTCGTGACCGGTCCGAAGCCGGCAATCTTGGGGTGAGGACGTCCGCAGCGCGAACAAAATGGTGCTTCGATACGTGTCGGCAATTCCCAACACGTCGGACAAAAAAAGCCATTTTCCTCCGTGAGCAACCGAATGCCGCATTGCTTGCAGAAAAGTGGAAAGATGAGGTTTTTAAGCGTGAGAGTCCACATGGTTCATTTCTGCTCGTCGAAGCGTGGAATCAGAGGGGTCACACGGAAGTCATAGGACATTTCAGTGCGTTGCTTTGAATCGACCTGTCCGTCATGAGGTGTGTGAAGCACTTTATTGACCAGGCGAATATGGGCTGTGCCGGTAGATTGGTCTAAGAGATTAACCCGCCATTGAACGTCGAATAAGGGAACGCCGCGGGGGAAGGAGCCAGTATTGCCGACCGAAATGAGCTTTCGACCGTCGCCCAGATCCGTCACGTTCATCGGGGTTGACTGATTGCCCGAACTGAAAGGTCCCGGTACGATTTTGAGCATCTCCAGCGCATCGGCGGGTTCATTCTCAAGCACGAAGCTGATATGCTCTATCTGGATATTGCTGGGCGGTAGAAAAATCTGGGTGTGCATCGTGTAAATACCGTACTGTTCGCGTACCGTCTTCAACGATCGGAGTGTGAGCGGAACAGAAGAACGGGACCTGTATCGAAATCCGCCATCCAATGATGAACTCACGGTGAAGTCTGCGTTGCGTATTTCCAGCGAGACCGTGTCCGGTGCGTCCATGGCTTTGGGCGGAACGATTGCTTCCAGTTGGGTCCGGTTGAGCACCCGGGTCTCCGGTGATTTCTGTGTACCAAACCATATCTCGCTGGTGGGCGAAAAATTCCGGCCCTCAATGATCACCGATCGACTTCCCTCGGCAGGCATGGTGTTGGGGCTGACGGAGGCAATATACGGTGTGCCGGCTGGCGGAAGTGGTTGCGGATCGGCCGCATCCGGTATTCCGTCTCCGTCGGTATCGGAAAGAAGCGGATGGGTCTCCACATCATCAACGAAACCATTCTGATTGATGTCTTCGAGACCATCAAGAATCCCATCGTCGTCGGTATCGGCCTTGGCAAAATCGCTTTCACCGGGATCACGTCTCCCGTTCCGGTTCGCGTCTTCAACGCGGTCTGGTATGCCGTCTTGATCAAAATCCTCCAATCCTGATCCGGTGTCGCGTACCCAGGCGAAGAGAGCCTCTGCAAAACGTAATCGCCCGGGCTCGGTGAGGGCTTCATTTTCCAGAGGGGTCGACGAAGCGAGCACGATGACCCTTCCGAGACCGTAGGTGCGTTGCGCCATGATTGCGCTTTGAGATTCGGTATGATCCGGCACCAATATGCTGTTGATGTCGTTAACGGTTAGGGTACTGCCGTTGCGAATCGTCACAAGACCCCAATGACGCAACAGACCCTTCGCAGATTGCGCAGCGAATTTTCCGTTGACTGGTTGGGAGGGGTCTCTCTGAATGCCCATCGATTCCAGCCATCGTCCTGATTCGTTGCCATTGGCATTCGTCTCGGAACTGGCGAGATAGATGAGGGTCCCGCCCTGCGAAACATAATCCAACAATTCCTGTCGCGTAAAAATCCCGTACTCCGCGTCGTTCGAAGTCAGAACGATGCCCGCAAAACGGCCCAAATCGATCTGGGCCGGTTCCGCCAGTTCTTCATGCAAAAAGAGATGCGGATAAGCACCGAGGTGATGAATTAGCCGTGCGAAGGGGTTTCGCGCGCTGGTAATGGGATAGGATATACGCTCCGGATTGCGTACCCACAGCAAGGTTGCCGCAGGCGCAGGCGCGGTCTGCACCTTTATCTGAAATCGCGTCTCGAGCGTGTATTCATCGCCATTGTAGTTGAAGGGCGCGAATCCCCGAAGCTCTGTTTGGCCCGGTATTTCTTTGAGTGTCGAGAAGTGTAAAGGATCTATGGACAAGCCAAGATTATTGGCAGGTCGTTTCGCAGGAACTATCCAGTCCGGTAATGTTGCCGGGTCAAATCGTGTGAGTGCAGAGCCGGCAGAAAATTCTTCATGCCCGATTCGACTCTCCGTAAAAGTGATCTGGCGAATGACGCGCGGAACGGGTAGCGCGAAGGGGAAGCGTGCATAAAGCTCCGCGTCCGGGTGAGGTCGTATGTCCACCACACGCCCCGTCGCGATTCTCACGCTTTTCACGGACTCCCCGTCGGTATTCAGTTGGACCAATTGATTGCCCAGACCCGCCACTAAACCGTCAGCGGACCAATGCAAGGCCGTAACCATCGAATCGAAGGTAAACTGGTCTCGTCGCTGATGGGAAGTATCGTATACCAATATACTTGGCCCAACCGCGATCGCCATCTCACCCGCCGTTTTCAATGAATGAGCCAGATGGATAGGCCCGTTCACGCCTGTAAAACTAAAGACCCGTCCCGTCTCGATATACGTTTCACCAATGGTCAGCTGCGTTGCGTAGGCAAAGGATCGCCCCGGTGTGTGTGTGATGGCCCAGCACGAGCGACCATCGTCAGCGGACAAGCTCACCGTGTTGGGCATCCAAATACCTTCGAGACGATGCGCCTGACCGACCGACCGCTGGTCCTCCCAATCCCAGACCTCTACCCAGGCTTCACGTTCACCGGTCGCATCATCCAGGCTATACCCCGAAAGGCCCAGTACCAGCAACCGACCGTCTCCGAGCAAGGTGGAGGTTTCGATACGCACGCGGTACCGACCACTACCGGATGGCATGGGCATTGCCCGGCTGATGCGTCGGGGGCCTGTGAGTGAACACCATTGGATGGCGAGATCGCCCGATTCGGGCCGCCGCAGGATGATCGCCGCAGAGGTACCATCGCTCCCCGGAGTCGCGTACACCGGTATTCCAGCAAGCGGAATGTCAATCCGCTTGTCATTCACCTTGTAGGAGAGAATTCCACCCTCATCGTCTCGGAGGATCATGCAGTTCAGTGTGGAGTCTGTGTCCGGATCGAAACCCGGAAAATACGCGACAAGGGTACGATTGTCATCGATGGACGGGAATGTCGCCTGCAGGGGTGCCGTAGAAACCTCGATCGGATAATAATTGGTCCACGGCTCATTGAAATGGCCGCGACGATGCCCGATACCCAGTCCCGTTAGACGGTTTCCACCTCTGGTCATCAACCAGGGGCGCTCGAATGTTCGCTCGGAAATCAGTATGCCCTTGGTGACGTGTTGTGCGTCGAGATCGACGGCATGCAGATGGGCTCCGGTGGGTATGCGTTGGGCCGATTGGCCTTCGGTGATCACGAGATAGGGTTCTGCGCACACAGTGGGATTGAAGAACCCGCAGGCGGCGAGTCCAAGAACGACGCTTCGAACGATGGGCGCGATTCGAGACGTCATCACTGACCCGATGACAACTTGTCGCGTACGCTGTTCATTTTATCTTCCATCGTCTGATTTCGATCCGTTCGCGTGCCCGCTTTGATGGTCGTATTGATTCGCGGGGCACCCATCTCGTGTACCGCTTCATGACACGCCTTCGATAATCGTGCCATACGGATGCATCTGATAGGAGAGCCCGGAGGCATTGATGACACGTTGGCACGCGGCGATGTATTCGGATAACGATACGCCCACGCCCAATGGAACGATACACACGTCGACCATGACCTTCATTCCTATAACCCTCCTCCGTAACGGAAACCATTCTAACGAGATCCGACCGGGAATATCACCTTTCTTTGGTCGTGGGAATTTCGCATAAGAAGTGACCGCATTGGCGATCCTGAGAATCCCTGTGTTACTCTTCTTGTCGCAACGTAACGTTCTGGTTTTGAATTCATGATGGAGCAGGGATGAAACGCATCCTGGTTACCGGGGCCCCCGGTTTTGTAGGCCAAAAACTCACTCGTACCCTTCGCGAACAAGGGTATGCCGTACTGGAATCCGACAGAGTGCCTGATCCCGGTGGCGCTGATTATAGGGTCTGCGACATTGCTGATGGAGCATCCGTCGATGACCTGATTCAGTGGGCCGCGCCCTTGTATGGCATCATCCATCTCGCCGCGATGACCTTTATTCCAGAAGCCCACGCGAATCCAGTCGCTGTGATGGAGGTCAATCTCGGAGGCACCATCCATCTGGCACAGGCCATCGCGCGTCATACGCCGCAGGCGCGCCTGGTGTTTGTCAGTACCTCGGAAGTATACGGCCCGCCTCAAGAACTGCCCGTTGACGAATCACATCCACAGAATCCACAGAATCCCTATGCCATTTCCAAGGCCGCCGCCGATCAGTATTGTGCCTACGCCGCGACGAGCGGATTAATCGATGTCCTGCGTATACGCCCCTTCAATCACTCCGGTGCCGGTCAGGCCGACACATTCGTGTTGTCCAATTTTGCCAAACAAATCGTCGCGATGGAGAAAGGTCTGCAGCCCGCGCGCATGCTCGTGGGCAATCTTGACATCTCGCGGGATTTCATGCACGTGGATGATGTCGTTTGTGCCTACGAATTGGCGCTGCGTCACGGAAAATCGGGCGCCGTGTACAATGTGTGCTCCGGCGCGTCGGTGATGATACGCGATGCGCTCAATGCCTTGGTATCCCGATCATCGGTCGAGGTTGAGCTTGTCGTCGATCCCGATCGCATTCGACCCACCGACGTGAAGGTAGTACGTGGCGATCACAATGCATTTACACAGCTGACCGGGTGGCTTCCGAAGACCCCCTTCGAGGCGTTGCTGGACGAGTTGCTCGATTATTGGCGGCATCAGTCCGTTGCGGATCAGCGCCGATGACAGGTGTGATCCCAAAACGAATATTTTTTCGCGTTGCCGTCCTGTTTTGGCTGGTTTCGATGTCAAGCTTTGCCCAAGATGATTACCGAGCCACCCAGCTTCTCGAAGGAATCAGGAACGGGGACGTACAAAAGGTGAACTATCAGCTGCGCGACAGAGTTTACGCGAATTATCGTTACGCGGATGGACAGACCCCATTACACATCGCCGTCACGTATCGGCGAAAAGGGCTGGCTCAGGTCTTGCTCACTGCAGGAGCCGATCCGCTCCTGATCAATCGGGCATCGGAAACCCCACTGGATGGGGCACTGGAGAGTCGCCAGAACATGATGGTTGCGTACATGTACTTGGCGCTACCGGAATCCATACGATTTGATTACCTCATGTACATACTGGATGGACTCGTTCGGCATGATGCCGCAGAGCACATTGAGTATTTCATGGAATATCTGCCCGAGGGAAAAACGGTCGAGTATTATGAAATGGATTTTCTCTTTCAGGCCGCATCTCAGGGGAGCGCGGGTATGTTACGCCTGTTTCTTAGACAAGGACGCACGCTTTCGGAGTCGGACCCCCTCAATGGATGGACCGTGCTGCACCATCTCGCTTCTGGTGGGCATCTTGAATTGATTCAAGAGTTATTTGCTGACAACCCGGGAATTGACATCGATGACGGGCTTGGGCAGACACCCTTGTCTGTAGCGGTCGCGACGGGACACCTGGACGTCGCGGCGTACTTGATCGGGGCCGGTGCCAATGTGAATTCTGTGGATGGAAACGGGTATACGCCCCTGCATCAAGCCGCCCACCGGGGTCACGCCGAATTCGCTCAACTCCTGCTCGACAATCATGCCGACGCGAGCGTCACGACGAAATCGGGACGCACCCCGCTCGATGTCGCATTGGAACGCCACCATACGGGACTGCTTCGTGTGTTTCCGGTTGATGCGCCGACCAAGCTGTTTGGAAACTCGAAGGATGACCACCAATTCGCGATGCTGCGTGCCGCAGTACAAGCCGGCCGCGTGCGTGAGGTGGAGTCCTTGTTGAACACGGCATCCGTCTCTATCAATAAGATCGACAAACAGGGCATGGCGTTGATTCATTATGCCTCCCGACTGGACACACCGGGACTCATGGAGGCTCTCGTCGCGGCCGGTGCCGATGTGAATCTCCACGATCCACTGAGCAGCTGGAGTCCGTTGATGTCGGCCGTGGCGGGAGACCATGTTCGCACGACGAAGGTGTTGCTCATGTCCGGTGCCGACATAAATCATCAGGATGTTCGTGGCTGGACCGCGTTGCACCTCGCGCATTTGAAGGGAAACGAAGAAATGATACGGGCGTTGGAACTTGCCGTACCGATGCGGGAGTTGCTCAACGAAGAGGGAAAACCTGCCCAAGCGTACAGTGGTTTTCGTGAGGACTATATCGATACCCAGAGGCGAAAGGAAGTTTCGCCATGATGATCGCGCCGCGCCCTTCGAAAATTCAATGGGTCTTATGGATCGCCGCCTTGGGCCTATTCGGATTGCTTTCAATAACAGGATTGTCCATCGGTCCGGAACTCGTTCACAGCATAGCCGTTCGTTTTCATGAGAACAACGTAGCGACGGCAATGGAAGCCGAAGATTTTCCCGTCGCGGCCAAACAACTCAAAGCTTGGCTCTGGATAGAGCCCGATAACGAAGCAGTCGCGTTGCAGTTGGCGGAGGGTCATCTTTTGCTGGGCGAATGGATGGAAGCGCGCGATCTTTTGGAGCTGTTATCCCGGAAAATGTCGCCCGATGATTACACGATATCCCGTCTGATGAGCCTTGTGAAGGCGGACGCTGAATCGCCTGAGGCGCTGGTGTGGGCCAAACGCGCGGCCGACACCGCCCCGACCGATCGTAGTACCGAAGTGGCCCTGTTGACGGCGCATGCGGCACGAAAATCAGGCGATACGGAAAAGGCGCAGGCATTGTATTGACAATTGGCAGAGTCGTCCCCAAATCATGCCGAGGCGCATTACCATTTGGCCAAACATGCGCAAAGAGTCGGCGATGTAGCTGGAACTATTGAACATCCTGGTGCAGTTTCCGGTGATTCTGGAACGGAACAATATACACCCGAATTCATATCGGGACAGGTCAAAGCAGCAAACGACATTGTTCGTTTTGAAGCCGAATTTGAGGATACCACCAAGCAGACCGGGCCTCGTCTTGAGGCATTGGGTCTCGCGTATCTCAAAATCGGGAATTGGCAGCAAGCGATCGATTTGCTGCAGCGTGCGGCTTCGACAGGGGGCACGTCATGGCAGACGGATTACTGGTTAGCCATCGCGAAGGAGGTCGCAGGGGATAGGGAAGGTGCCTTCGAGGGATATCGCAATGCCGTACTCAAGAACCCAAAGGCAGCAATCGCGCGTCGCCAGGTAAGACGACTCAGGCCGGAGAAATAGGGTCAGGTCATTTTCGGCAGTGTTGTGGCCTGCAGAATATCGCGCATCGCCCGTTGTCCCGTCACATAAGCACCACCCACCGATCCGTACTTCTTTCGATGGGTCGCTTCACCGGCAAAGAACAATTTCCGATCTACGGATTGGGCCAGATCATCACGATCCTCGCTAAGTGCGCCGATCTTGTTGTAACTTGTCGCCCCGCGAAACAGCGGATCGGCCTTCCATTCCGAACGGACGACCTGCGTTGGCGCGGGAATGCGGGATCCGTACATGCCTTGAAGCACCGCATAGGCCTCCCGGACTACAGTCTCGTCGGGTACGCCTTCGAGCGCGTCGCGGTAACTTTCGGGAATCATGGCAAGCAGCACAGGCTCCCATGTGTAGCGCGCGATGTTAATGAAAGAGGAGAATTCGCCTATTGTATCGCTTCCATGTACGAGTGCATGGCTGTCAATGGGCCAAAATATTTCTGGGAAGCGCAATCCTATCTTGTTCACGTTGCCCATGCCCATGCGTCCGATGGCGCGTTGCTTATGCTCTGGAAGTTCAGGCACGAACTCGATTCCCTTTGCCTGCAACACGCCCAATGACACGGTCACCACGACATAGTCTGCCGTAAACGTCGTATTGTCGGTGACTACACGAATCTCGTCGCCACTGTAGTCGATGGCCTTTACCGTCGTCTTGAATCGCACGTCGAGGAATTCGGATAACAATTTGGGCAACGCGTCGAAGCCGTTGATGACCATTTGTTCGGGGCCGCTGTACGCCTCATAGTCGCGAAGATTTTTCCAGGATGCCTGGGCAAAGGGAGAACCACTCGCAATTTCAGCACTCGCCAGGGAGAAGTTCAGTATGTGTTCTTCCTCCTGCGTAAGATTCTTCAGGTCGCGTTCGTGTTGAATGATCTCTGCGACCGTGGCATCTTTTTTTCGACCCAGATTTCGGATGACCGCTCTGGCCACCATGCGGAAGAGGCTACTGCGGGCTTTGGACAGACGATCGCGGTCGATTTCGACACCGTCCGAGCTGGCGCCGCTCAGATTGCTCCATTCGAAGGGCCGGTATTCTATCTTGGCGAGTTCGGCGTAAGGGGTTATCGGATTCTTCTTCATGCCACGAATGCGCGCCGCGCCCAGTTCAATGGGTACTCCGAGACTACGATCCGTGTGAATCCGTCCGCCGACCCGGTTTGAACCTTCTAGCACGACGACTCCATACCCGGCTCGTTGCAGGGCATTCGCCGCAGAGATGCCAGCAATGCCCGCGCCGATAACCACCACACGACCAATGCCCGATTCGGCGTATTGATTTGATGCGCAACCGCTGAGCATACCGGAACTGCCGACCAATGCTGCTGTGGCACTGGTGTGCAGGAACTGCCTTCTCGTGTATTTACCCAATCGGGACCTGTACATGGTCGCCCTTCTCCTTCTCGAAAGTCTATCTGTATCGTACCAATTGATGCCTATTCAATTAAATGGGTTTGATAACAGCGAAAACCGTTTGTTTTGGGCGGGTTGCCGTGGCACAATGTAGGGTGATTTTAGTGACTACGAACCCGTACTGGAGACCATCGAATGAGCGACAATATCGAGCACGTCCTTGAGGAAACACGCACCTTTGAGCCGACGAGCGATTTTCAGAATAGCGCCCACATCAAATCGATGGAGGATTATCAGCGGTTGTATACCCATTCTATCGAGGACCCCGATTCTTTTTGGAGCAGTATTGCGGGCGAATTGCACTGGTTCAAGAAGTGGACCCGCGTTGTTAACAGGGATAACGCCCCCTTTTACAAGTGGTTTGAGGGCGGCACGACGAATATCGCCTACAACTGCCTGGATCGCCACTTGACCACCTCGCGCAAGAACAAGGCTGCAATTATCTGGGAAGGCGAGCCGGGCGATCAGCGAACACTGACCTACCAGCAACTCCACCGTGAGGTCTGCAAGGCCGCCAACGCTTTCAAGGTACAGGGGCTCAAAAAAGGCGATCGCGTGGCGATTTACATGCCGATGGTGCCGGAATTGGCGATTGCCATGCTGGCCTGCGCACGTATCGGAGCCGTACACTCGATCATTTTCGGCGGTTTCTCGGCCAATGCGATTGTGGACCGTGTACAGGATTGCGCGTGTACGATGATCATCACCGCAGACGGAGGCTATCGCCGTGGGGCACCCATGCCGCTGAAAGCTACTGTGGATGAGGCGCTGCCCAATTGTCCGACCGTCGAAAAAGTCGTTGTCGTCAATCGTTGCGACCTCGACGTGACCATGCAAGAGGGACGCGATGTGTGGTGGCACGACATCGTGCCCGAAGCCTCGGCCAATTGTCCGGCAGCGGAACAGGACGCGGAAGATCCTCTGTACATTTTGTATACCTCCGGCTCGACTGGAAAACCCAAAGGCATTTTGCACAGTACCGGCGGGTACATGGTTGGAACGTACGTCACAGCCAAATACGTATTTGATATAAAAGAAGAAGATACCTACTGGTGCACCGCGGACATCGGCTGGGTCACCGGTCACAGCTACATCGTTTACGGCATCCTCTGTAACGGCGCGACCTCGGTCATGTATGAAGGAACGCCGAACACGCCGGATGAAGGCCGTTTCTGGTCCATCGTCGAGAAATACAGCGTCAATATTTTCTACACCGCGCCCACAGCCATTCGCACCTTCATCAAATGGGGCGACGAACATCCCAATAAATACGACCTGAGTTCGTTGCGCCTTCTGGGCACCGTGGGCGAGCCTATCAATCCCGAGGCCTGGATGTGGTATCACCGGGTGATCGGCAAGGAGAAATGTCCGATTGTCGATACATGGTGGCAGACCGAGACGGGCGGCATTATGATTACGACCGTCCCTGGAGCGATGTATACGAAGCCGGGATCGGCGGGCATGCCGTTTTTCGGAGTGAATCCGGCAATTGTTTCGGAGAATGGTGACGATGTACCGGATGGTCACAGCGGCCTGCTTGTGATCAAAGATCCATGGCCGTCGATGTTACGCACGCTGTACAACGCGGACGATCGTTACAAAGAGGTTTATTGGGAGAAATACGAGAAACAGGGTTGGTACCTCGCCGGGGATGGCGCCTTTCGCGATAAAAACGGATACTACATGATCATTGGGCGACTCGACGATGTCATCAACGTCTCCGGACATCGCCTCGGCACCATGGAAATTGAATCCGCACTCGTCTCCAGCAAACTCGTCGCCGAAGCCGCGGTGGTGGGTTATCCCCACGACATCAAGGGCCAGGGCATCTGCGCCTTCGTGACCTTAGGTGCCGGCGTTGAAACCGATGATGCCCATGTGGCCACGTTGCGCGATCACGTTGCCAAGGAAATCGGAGCCATCGCCAAACCCGATCAGATCCGTTTCACCGATGCCTTGCCGAAGACACGCTCCGGCAAAATCATGCGGCGTTTGTTAAGGGACATCGCGTCCGGTGTGGAAACCACTGGCGATACAACGACTCTCGAAGATATCTCCGTGCTCGCCAAATTGCGAGGCGACGAGGAGTAATCAATCCCCTTCGTCTTCCTCTTCCTCGTAGACCCGCTGGCGATAACTTTGGTGGGCGTTGTCCGCCTTGTCCCAGAGGTCCGCGATTTTTCGATCCATAAATCCCATCGCTAATAAACCCGGAATGGGAACGGAAACCACCAGAAGCGTTGGAATGATCATATAGATGGCGTAACCCATGGTACGCAGGGCCTTCGCGAAATAATAAAAAAAAGTCAGATACAGACCGATAAACACGCCATAATAAACAGGCGCAAAGGCCGTAGGCGGCAACTCACGGGTGTAGAGATACAGAGCCTTCGGGGCAACCCACCACACCAGAATCAGCAGATAGAGAACAATATACCGTCCGCGGAACACCGGAACCTGGTCAAAATTCTCCCGTGACAGTATGAAGGTAGAGGCATTCTGTGAAACGGTGTTATGCTCTTGGGGTTCGTTAGAGGGTTGATCCGACACGATATTTCTCCTTTAGGGCGCACAGTATAGCAAATGACCAACTACGGGAAACAGATTCATGCCTTTTGGAAACCCCTGGAAGACGGTAAAATCGCGAATCGTGTACAAGAACCCATGGATTTCCGTGCGCGAAGACGAGGTGATTCAGCCCAATGGAACTCCCGGTATATATGGCGTACTTGACACGCGAATCGCCAACGGCGTGGTTGCGCTGACGCCGGAGCGGGAGGTCTATCTCGTCGGCCAGTACCGCTATCCCAATGACGTGTACTCGTGGGAGATTATAGAGGGCGGCACCGATGAAGGCGAAGAGCCACTTGAATGCGCCAAGCGTGAACTGAAGGAGGAAGCCGGGCTCATCGCGCAGACGTGGCATCTGCTCGGGCACGAGATTCACATGAGCAACTGCGTGACCTCGGAAGTGGGTTACCTGTTTATCGCGGAAGATCTGATGGAAACCGAATCCGATCCCGATGACACTGAAATTCTGCAGATTCGTAAAGTGCCGTTTACGGATGCCATCGCCATGGTAGAGTCGGGGGAGATTGTTGACGCTTTCACGATTATAGGGCTGTTGCTCGCGGAACGTTGGCTGGCGAAAAACGGATAGCTACCAAACGGCCTCGTAACCCTCGGCGACCAAATTCCACTTCTTGCCGTAGACGTGTACACGCTTCGTTGGGTTTCCATCGGCGTCTTCCAGAGGCAATCCCTCGTGCGTCCAAAGCAACAAGCTGCCGACGAGATTTTCCGCGTCGAAACCCTCGGTGCGCAACTGGTCCACGTAAACACCACTGCGATACCCGATGGTGCAATGCGCGACTACCCGTTTACTTTCGAAATCATCGCGCCGTGCCTCGAATTCCTGCTGTGTGATTGCACCGGGAATCATGGACACCGCCTGCTCCTCTGGTTCACGCACATCTACGATAACCAGATTCCCAGCCTTGTATGCCTGCGCAATTTCTGCCGGTGTCACCTCTGCAATATCCGGAAAATCGTCGCGATATCCCTCGTACATGGAAAGTATCTGCGATTCCGGGCCGTCAGGTGAGGGCGGTGAGGAGCAGCCAGTCACAAGCAATAGTGGTCCGATTATGGCCGATACGCCGGAAATTTGTATGAATTTGGTAAGTTTCATATTGCTATTCTACTGGATGGGGCGTGTCGAATACGATGCTATAGTGGGCCAATCGAGAAAAATGACAGTCATATAGAAAACCGAGCAAAATATTGACACGCCAATCCGGACATTGCTATAGTTACTCAGTGTTCAGCATGCTAAACAAATGATTGGGGCGATTTCCGCCATGAACCCCATAGTAAACAAGGATTGTACCATGAGCAAATTATCCCCCAAATCGACTCGTCGCGGTTTCACACTCATCGAATTGTTGGTCGTGATAGCCATCATTGGAATTCTCGCTGCCGTATTGCTGCCGGCTCTGTCACGCGCTCGTGAAGCCGCACGCCGTGCATCGTGCGCGAGTAACCTCAAGCAAATCAGTCTGAGCCTCATCATGTACGGGAATGAATCCCGCGGCGGATTCTTGCCACCACGAGAAATATTCACCGTTGAAACGGACCCGAACACCCTGGAAGAAACGCGCTTTCTGAGTAACGATATGATTTTCCATGGTTACTCGGTGTTTCCTGAGTACATTGATGATATCGATGTCGTGTGGTGTCCGTCGTGGCCGGGGCAGGACAGCGCGATGGAACGTTACGACGGAAAAAAGGGGAACGGTGATGGCGTTTTTCAGCCGCATGAGTTCGCGAAGGAACCTTTTGACTATACGGGTTGGATGATTCTTTTCGACCGTCAGATTTTGGGCGAAGACAAAATTGGTCTGAGAGGATCGGGTCCGAATGGTCGCTGGGAAGAATCCGAATTTCAGAATACGCCGTGGGGTGAATTGGCGCAGGCCAATCGCGATACACTGGGCGATGCCAGTCTGCGTGACTTCACGGTTACCCAACCTCAAAATATGGGCTCACAAGAAGGCGGGGACTTCAACACGATATTCCGCTTGCGCGAAGGCATTCAGCGCATGCTGATTACGGACATCAACAACGCAGCGACATCGGCCAAAGCCACTAGCGTCATTCCAATTATGTGGGATCACATCAGTACGAAGGTTGGTGATTTCTCTCACGTGCCCGGCGGCGCGAACGTGTTGTATCTGGACGGACATGTCACGTTTCTCAAATATGAGGGCGAGCATTTCCCGGTGACGGCCGATAGCGCACGCACGTTTGGACGCTATAACAAGGGTTTTGACGGCTTTTAGCAACATCCGCACTGACAGAAACTGAAGAGGCGAGGTTGGTTTTCCGGCCTCGTCTTTTTTCGTGCGGATATTCGGTGGTCAGGACTCAATTTCGGAAGACTTCTCTCCGCTGGTTTCATCATCATGGATGCCAGGAATGTAGGCACCGGCTGAGATGATCAACTTCATCGCTTCTTCGGCCTTAATGTCGAGATCGATAATTTCCTCGGTCGGTACGTAGAGGAGAAATCCCGATGTCGGGTTGGGGGTTGTCGGCACAAAAACAGCACTCAATTTTTTGCCCGTGGCCTTCTGGACAAGCCCCTGTTCTTCGGAGGTCACGAACGCGACGGCGTACAGTCCTGGTCGCGGATATTGTATGACGCATACCCGTTGAAATACCGCGCCCTCTCGTCCTACGAATACGTCGCGAATCTGACGAACGGCTCTGTAGATTCGATTGATGCCCGGAACGCGACTGACCAATTGCTCGCCTGCACGAATAAATCGTTGCCCGACCAAGTTGCGCGCGAGGAATCCGGTCGTAAGAAACAACGCTACAGCGGTGAGAAATCCGAAGCCCTGATGGTACTGAAAAGTCGTGAGCACTTCGAGTTGATCTACGCGTTCGCCGACGCCGTTGAGCCAGGCGTAGCCGTTTTCGATTACCCGTTCAATGCCAAGCCCGACATTTTTGAAGAGCCACCAGGTGAGCCACACGGTCACGATCAACGGAATCCAGACCAATAGTCCCGTAACCAAATAGAAACGGATGGCTCTGAAATATTGCCGAAGAAAGTTCTCGTCTTTGTTAGTCTTGAATTCGTTCATAAAGGCTACTGAGGTTGTTGCGCAGGCGGTTTCTGGATGAATGGGTAGTATACTAAGAAGGGTTCCATGATTTCTTCTATGAGCGCGCGATTACGCGAATTTATTCGGTCAGCGGCACGTCGAGCAGGTCCAGGCGAATCTTGATCACCCGGCGCGTGTTGCCTTCCAGAATAATGACCCGGAAGCCGTCGAAGAGTATTTTTTCACCTTGCGCCGGAATTCGCCCGGCCTTGAGCATCACCCAACCGCCGATGGTTTCTACTTCATCTTCGTCGATGGGCATGTTGATGACTTCGGACGCTTCTTCCAACGGCATGCGCCCGTCAATGACGTAGTTGCGTGGTCCGACCTGTTGGATGAGCTCGAAGGCTTTATCATGTTCATCGTGAATTTCTCCGAAGATTTCCTCGAGCACATCCTCCAGCGTAATAATGCCCAGCATACCCCCGTATTCATCCGTCACGACCGCCAGATGCTCGCTACGTTGCTTGAGTTCCTGGAGGAGGTCGTCGATGGGTTTGGTGTCGGGCACATAGCTCACTTCACGGGCGAATCGCGCAATGGACGTGTCGACCGATTCATGATCGAGCATCACGTCGTATACGTTTGCGACGCCCAGGATGGTGTCGATGGATTCGTCGTAAATGAGAATACGCGTGAGTCCGGTGTGCTTGAACAGCTCGATGAGCTCTTCGCGATTCGCCGATTTGGGCAGGGCCTGCACTTCGGTGCGGGGAACCATGATTTCCTTGGCCTGTTTGGTCTGCAGGCTGATGACTCCGTGGATCATCTCCTGTTCACTCTTCTCAATGCTTCCCCGGGCGGCACTTTCGTCCACGAGATTGCGCAAGTCGTCTTCCGAGCTCATCAGTGTACTTTCCTGATCGCCCGAGACGCCCAGTAGTGCACGCGCAATTTTAACCAGAATGATGGTTGGCGCCGTAAGTGGCAGTAGCAGGTATTCAAAAAATCGAATGACCGGTAACAACCGTAGCGAGAGGCGCGTGGGGTGGCTGCGGAATATGCTTTTGGGTACGATTTCGGCAAATATGAGAAACATCGGTGTGGCGACGAGCATGGGCAGCCACACGTGGGATACAGATTCACTGATAAACGCGAAGCCTTTAGTGCTGGCTACAATCTGATTGGTGATGGCCAGGGTTCCGAAGATAAGCGATACGTTGGTACCCACAAGCACGATGGTGAGCATCGTATCTGGCGCTTCGATGTGCCTGAGTAGTTGTTTTGCTTTGGCATTGTCCTCTTCTTCGGCGAGATAACGCAGGCGAATTTTGTCCGCCGAGATAAACCCAGTTTCGTAACCGGCAAACAAGCCGTTCAGGGCGATACCGAGGAAGAAAATTCCTATGGAAAAGAGGACTACGCTCATGTCGACTCCTCGGGAGTTGCTGGGGAGAGTCGTTTGATGTGAAAGCTGAGTACGCGTTTGCCTTCGATGGTTTCGACGGTGAATTCGAGGCCGCCATGAGTCAGTTGGTCGCCTTCTTCGGCGATTTCGTGTGTGTGTTCGATAAAGAAGCCGGCCACGGTTTCGTGCGAACCTTCTTCCAATTCGATGCCGATGATTTCGCTAAGTTCATCGAGAGGCAACCCGCCGTCAACGCGGTACTCAGTGTCGGAGAGTTTTAGGTATCGAGTTTCCTCGACCTCGTCGCTGACATCCTGGATGTCGCCAACGATTTCCTCCATGGCGTCCTCAAGCGTCACGATACCTGCAGTACCCCCGAATTCATCGGCCACAATGGCCAGGTGGGCGCGTTTATGCTGGGCATGCCGCACGAAATCCTGCACGGTCATCGTCGAAGGAACGAAATTGGGTTCCCGAATAAAGGGCGCGATCGCATGATCGAATTCACCGTGGAACACATAGACGAGCAGATCTTTGGCGAAGAGAAGACCGGTAATGTTGTCCAGATTGCCTTCAAAAACGGGCATACGCGAAAATTCATGCTCCCGAAATTTGTCAAGGGCCTCTTCCACCGTCGCCGAATCTTCGATGGCTATCACGTCGAGTCGGGGTACCAGAATTTCGCGCAATTTTGCATCACCCGATTCGAGAATCCCCTGAATCATCTGACCTTCTTCTTCTTCGATGACCCCCTGAGCTTCGCTGTCCGACAGCACCGAGAAAAATTCTTCGTCGGTGATGAACGGGGCCGCTACAATGTTGTCAAAACGAGTCACGCGAAACAACAGATCGGTGAACCGGAGTACGGAAAGGCGGATGGGTCCCAATAGTTTGTCGACGAGAAGCATGGGCCCCACGGCGGCTTTCGCATAGGTCTCGCTGATGCGTACCGCGATAACCTTCGGCATGATCTCGCCAAAGAAAACGAGGATAAAGGTGGAGACGATGACCGTCGTGGTGTACGCGGCGACAGGGGGGAGGTTGTATACGTGTTCAAGAATTCCTTCTATGCGGGTCGGCAGCAGAACACTGATGAGCACGTTGACGATCATGTTTCCGATGAGGATGGTGATGAGCAGTTGGCTGGGATGGGCCATGAGTTTGGCGACTCCCTTGCTGCTGAAGCTGGCGCTCTCGGCCATGTTGCGCAGCCGCACCGTGTGCAAGGAAAAGAAGGCTACTTCGGAGGCGGAAAAATAGGCCGAGGCCACGATCAACAACAGCAGCGCAACAATGATCCCCGGCGGCATCTCGGTTAAGAATGTGGGGGTGGACTGCCCATCTTCGGTGAGGCCCATGCTTTGGGAATGGGTGTCCAGGCCTGACCACGCGGCCAATGCGATGCACATGAGCGCGAGATACAGGAATCCCCACCTAAACCGACGTCGCAATGATCCAGGGTCATCATCCATGGACGATGGCATCTCCTTTGGGTCCAAAATTCCATGCTTTGGACGTAGACGTGTTCAAGTAGTGAGCTTGTTTGGCCCGCATCCGTGCTTTCTCGTCCCGTGTGCCGTGGTCATAGCCCAGTAGGTGCAGGGTGCCATGACACACGAGCATGCGTACTTCATCGCGCATGGCCTGTGGTTCCCCGTGGCAGTTGGATTCAACGGTTTCCAGCGAGATAACGATGTCGCCGAGCATCTGCGGGCTTTGCCCGGGCAGGGCATCCTGCTCGAAAGACAAAACGTCTGTAGTTTTGTTTTTATTCAAGTATTGCTTGTTCAATGAAGTCATGAAGACATCGTCGCAAAATAGAATGCTGATCTCGGCATCATCGCGCTTGTTTTCACCGATCAGTATTTGATCGATGAGACGGGTCAAGGCGTCGCTACGGTAGAAGCGTTTCCGAGTGGACTCATTGCGGATGCGCAAGGCTACGCTCATTAACGTCGGTGGCCTCCCGTGCTGATGTGGATGACGTTTGGCGCCTCTTCCAGCGAAGGGCGCTCGGGGTAGGAGACCCGACTGTGGTGCGTAGACAATACTACGCTGGTCAAGACATCTCGAATCGTGTCGAGCTGCTTGAGTGTTAAATCACACTCGTCGAACTGGCGATCGGCTGAGCGGCCCTGGATGATTTTATCAATGAAGTCGCGCACCCGATCCTCGTTAGGACTCTTGATGGTGCGTACGCCGGATTCAACCCCGTCGCAGATCATCAAGATGGCCGTCTCACGACTCTGGGGTTTGGGTCCGGGATAGCGGAAGTCTTCCTCACGCACGTCCCCGTGTTTTTGCTGGTCGAGAGCCTGCTGATAGAAAAAACTGATGAGCATGGTGCCGTGATGCTCCAGAATGCCGCGGATAATCGGCTGGGGCAGATGATATTCCCGGGCAAGCTCCACCCCTTCGGTCACGTGGGAGGCGATGGCGCGCGCGCTCAGGCGTGGCGACATGTCGTCGTGCACATTGTAGCCGGTTTGGTTTTCGCTGAAATATTCGGGACGTCGCAGTTTGCCGATGTCGTGATAATAGGCGCAAACCCGGGCAAGCAGACCGTTCGCACCGATTGCATCGCAGGCCGTCTCGGCGAGCTGGCCCATCATCAGACTATGGGCGTAGGTGGCCGGTACTTTGATGGCGAGCTTGTTGAGAATTTCGTTATTCAAGTCTGAATATTCCAGCAATTGAATGTCGGTCGTCACCGCGAAGAGACGCTCCAGCGGCGAGAGCAATCCTGGAACCAGGAAACTGCAAATGAGACCGTTGATGGTGACGAGTGCCAGAAATTCGAAGGTGGAATCGATTGGGGCATCGAGTGACAGTGTCGTCGCCAGCACGACTACCCCGCCCAGCACGGTCGCCTTGATGATGGCCGACGTGATGTCGCGGCGTTTGCGAACGCGGTAGATGCTCATGATTCCGGTAAAACTCATGGTACCCGTGACGACGAGCAGTCGCCAGTCCTGGCTGAACTGAATCGAGAGCATGATGCTGATCACGATGCTGGCGATCGCGGCGAGGCGCGCGTTGGTCAGGATGGTCAAAAGCACTGCGCTGGCTGTCACGGGAATCAGGAAGCCAGTTAATTCGAAAAACCACAGAATCCGGCCTAGCACGACCGTTGCAACGATAATCAACATCATGATATTGATGGATTTGAATGCGTTCGTATGCGGTGACTCAAGCACGGCAACGGCGCGGTACATGCCCAGGAGAATCAGGGACACGATGATGAGATTGGAAAAGAGCGGCACGAAGAGGCTGCCCGGCTTTTGGGCAAGCCCACTGGTCAGCCGCCAATACTCATGCACATCGTGGCGCGATTGCCGGGTCCATTGATAGTTTTCTTCCTGAAGCATCTGGTTTGCTTCTATTTTTGTCATTACGGGAGGCGTTTTTTGCCGCACTTTTTCTCGCGCCGATTCTGTTCTGACGCGATTGTAGGACAGGGTGTCGGTGATAGAAAGTTTTGCCAATTCCGAGGCGGCCACTTGGAGGCGTTCCCAGTTGCTGAAGGTTTCTTCGTAGTCGTTCTGAAGTTCCTTGCTCAGGTCACGCACTTTGGTCAGTAGCAATACGCGCGCGGAGAGCGTGTCGGGTACCTCTTTGATTGGGCGTTCGTCGTAGACTTTCAGGTCACCCACAATGTTGGCGCGTTCCCGTTCGATGATGATGTAATCGGGCGCGTTTTCATTTTCCGAGCCGGTCATGCTGCCCTGTTGTTTGATTCCCGTGTTCAGCAAATACTCAAGTGCTTGATGGGAAAGATCGGTGAGAGGAATGAGGTTGCTGAATTCGATTTCGGAGCCGTCCGCAGGTTCCAGACGAATGACCGCCCGGTTGGTATTTCCTGCATTCTCTTCGGTGTCTTCTTCGTAAAATCGATTGGGTAGGGTGGAAAAATTGGGTTGAATCCAGGCGGTGATCTCAGCAATTTCCGGAAATCCGTTGGATAAAGGGCCCTCTTTCCATTCTGTGGCCAGTTCGAGCAGGACCGCATCAACAATGGCCTCAAGGGACTGGTTGGCGGCGGATTGCGCCAATGCCGCCACGATGGCTTCACGCACTTCATCGGTGCGACCGCTGAGGGTGGTGATCCGCAGTTGAAGATTCTCAAGTTGGCTTGCCACGCGTTCGGTATTGATATGCCAGGTATTGGGTACGCCAACAGCGGCCAATTCGCGTTTCTCGCGGGTCGCGTCCAGATTCTCCGATTGAAAGGCAAACGCCGCCACAACGCTTTGCGAGGCGATGGATTGTGATTCGATATCGGGTTGGTTGCTGGAGTCATTCAGGATGGGAATGTCGGTAACGCTGGCGACCAGAAGCGCCAAGACCAACAAGGTGAACAGGTTCTGGAGCCGCTGTTTTCGGTGCGCCAGTGAGGGGGATGACTCCACGGGTCCCAAAGAGAACCCGTTGCCGGGTTTTGAACGTCTACGGAAGAAATCGATCATGCCTTGCGCTCTTCGCTGAAGGGTTTGAGCGAACCGGCCTCGTACACGTCGTAGGCATCTACAATATTCTGAACGATGCGATGGCGAACGATGTCCGAATTTTCAAGGTGGACAATGGCGACGCCTTCGGTGTTCTGTAGAATCTTGTTCGCCTCGACAAGGCCCGACGAGACGTGCGAGGGCAAGTCTATTTGGGTGACATCGCCTGTGATGATCGCGCGCGAACCTTCGCCGAGCCGTGTGAGGAACATTTTCATTTGCTCGGGGGTCGTGTTCTGGGCCTCGTCCAATATGGCGAAACACTTGGCCAATGTACGCCCGCGCATGTATGCCAGTGGCGCGACTTCTATTTGATCACGATCGAATATGCGTTTGGATTTCTCGACATCCACCATGGCGTTCAGCGCATCGTAGAGGGGCAATAAATACGGGTCCACTTTCTCCTTGAGATCGCCCGGAAGAAAGCCCAAACGTTCACCCGCTTCCACGGCAGGACGGGTCAACACCAAGCGCTCCACATCTTTGTTGAGCAGCGCCGATACCGCGGCGGCCATCGCGAGAAATGTTTTCCCTGTACCGGCGGGTCCGATGACGAATACGACTTCGTGCGTGCGTACTGCGTCCATAAACGCTTTTTGTCCATGCGTGCGCGGCTTGATGGAGATGTCCTGTCGAAGCACAGCGGGAACTTCGCCCAGCACCGTGCCAAGATCTTCCGAACCTTTCGATTCGGATTGGCCCATGGCATAGACGATGTCGTCGTGGGTGGGGACATGGCCTCTGCGCACCGCAACGAGTAATTCGTCGAGCATGGCACCGATTTTTTCGGTCTCCGGTGCTTCGCCCATGACGACCACGTTGTTTCCGCGGTCTACAATGCGAACGGGAGCGTGCTGTTGAATGTACTTGCGAAACTCCCCGTTTCGCCCGAGCAGTTTAATCGCCTCGTCCGGGGTATGTAATACCAGTTTATGTGTCAGAATGCAGCCCGACGTACATAAGCCTTCGGCTTAGTCGCGTCTCCTCTATATGCCTTCATTATGGGTTAGTCCGCTTTGGGCAAATCGATCCGGTAGACCGTTTCGCCCTTTCGGACGCGTCCCGAATCTTTTCGGATGGTCGTTTCCACAGTCAACAGGTCTGTGCCCAATCCCTGTACTTTGCGTTCCAGTTCCAGTTTCTCATGCTCCAGCGCGTGCAACTCAGTATCCAATTTCTGAAGGTCCACTTCGCTCTGCTGATAATTCAAATAGACTTCGACCATGTTCTTTTTCGAAGCGTATAACGCCAATCCGGCCACAAGAGCCAGAATGCCTATCCAGTACCAGCCATTTGATTTCGTCTTCATAGTGAAACATTCCCGAACGCGTCTTTGCCAGGAAATACAGCTTGGTTGCCGAGAGCCTCTTCAATTCGAAGCAATTGGTTGTATTTGGCCACGCGATCGCTTCGGGAGGCTGAACCAGTTTTGATCTGCCCCGCGTTTGTGGCCACGGCGAGATCGGCGATAAAGCTGTCTTCGGTTTCTCCGCTGCGATGGGAGATGACCGTGGTGTAATTCGCACGCTGTGCCATTGATATGGCATCCAGCGTTTCGGTCAATGTACCGATTTGGTTCACCTTAACCAAGATGGAGTTGGCCGCTCCTTGAGTAATTCCCTTGTTCAGGTATTTCGTGTTGGTGACGAACAAGTCGTCTCCCACCAATTGTACACGATCCCCCAGTTTTTCGGTGAGTTTTTTCCAACCGGCCCAGTGATTTTCGGCCAATCCATCTTCTATCGATATAATTGGATATTTTTTGCACCAATCGGCCCAGAAATCGATCATTTCGTCGATACTTTTCTTCGGTTTCGCTTCGGCACCAAGGGTGTAGGTGTTGCCTTTGGAGAATTCACTCGCCGCCGGGTCAAGGGCTATCCATACGTCTTTTCCAGCCGTATATCCGGCCGCTTTAATGGCTTTCAGGATGACTTCGATGGCTTCAACATTGGATTTCAGGTTCGGAGCAAAGCCTCCTTCGTCGCCAACAGCGGTATTCAGGCCCTTTTTCTTCAAAACCGCCTTGAGCGCGTGGAATATTTCCGTGCCCATCCGAAGGGCTTCGCTGAACGAAGAGGCCCCGGCCGGCACGACCATGAATTCCTGAACGTCCACATTGTTGTCTGCGTGGGCACCACCGTTGAGGATATTCATCATGGGAACAGGCAGCACATGGGCGTTCGGCCCGCCGATATATTTATACAAGGGGATTTCAAGGGCATCTGCCGCCGCACGGGCAGTCGCCAGCGATACGCCGAGCATGCCGTTTGCGCCCAGTTTACCCTTATTATTCGTGCCGTCCAGTGCGATGATGGTCGAATCAATCTCACGCTGATCCAGGGCATCTAGACCAATCAATTCGGGCATCATAACTTCATTGACGTTCTTTACCGCTTTCAGAACCCCTTTGCCGAGGTAGCGTTTGGCCCGGGAATCGCGTAGTTCGACGGCTTCGTTTTCGCCGGTGGACGCACCGGAGGGCACGGCTGCACGGCCGGAAGCCCCACAGGCCAGCTCAATATCCACTTCAATGGTCGGGTTGCCGCGGGAATCAAGAATTTCACGCGCGTGTACATCAATGATCTGTGTCATGCTGGTCCTTAGGGTAGGGTTGGTGAATGGCTGGAGGATCAAGAAAGATCCATGCCTATTCTCAGGAAAGAGCGCGTATTCTACCCGATTCATGTGATTCAGAGCAAATTAGACCCCAAAATATGCACCATAATGGAGCGGCTAGGGCTGCTTTATCCGAGATTCTTCCGGAATTTCGTTGGCATAGGGCACCGTTCCATTCTCGTTTACCGTATACCCCCACTGCTTCACATATTCGTCGCCATGCAGAAAGGCGTCTTTCCGGTCTTCAAGCAGAGTGACAAGGTGTATCTTGAGCAGTGATTGAACGTCACTTAGCTCAGGATGATTCACAAGATTCTCCATCTGATAGGGGTCGTTTTCGTTGTCGAACAATAGCCACGGTCCCATGCGATCCATGACGAAGGAATAGCGGGCGGTACGTACGCCGCGAAACTCTTTGCCGCCTTTTTTTCGAATCCACTCGCCGAAGGGAGCGATGCAGGCGATGAGTGCCGGGGCATCGGGAGGGTTTTCGCTGGAGCGAATAACCGTGGACCAGTCCCGGCCTTCAACCGATCCCGGTATACCGACATCCGATAATCCCAGCAGTGTCGGCAAGATGTCCGGCGTGTTGAGCGGGGTGGTGATGATGCGGCCCTCGTCACCATGCGCGGCGGGATAGCGCAGCAAGAATGGTACGCGAATCGATTCGTCCCAGGGTTTCTGTTTGCGAATGAGATTTTGTGACCCTATCATGTCGCCGTGGTCGGAGGTGAAAATGAGGATGGTGTTCTTCGCTTCGCCCGTGGCATCGATGGTCGCGAGCAATTCGCCCAGACTATGATCGAGAGCGGCGATGTGCGCGTAGTATCCGGCGAGATCTTTTTTGTATTTGGGGTCGGTTACGTTGGGGCGTAACTGAATTGACTCAGCATCGAACATCGCGCGAAAGGATTCCGGCGCGGATTGGTAGGGGTTGTGGGGTGGTCCCCAGCTGAGAATGAGCGCGTAGGGTTTTTCGGATTTGGCCCGTTGGGCGATGTAGGCTTCGGCATCTTTGGCTTGCGCGAAGGCATCGTAGTCTTCCCAGTGTTGAATGATTTCCTGGTCGCCTTCGTAGTAGTAGGAGTTGTTGTAATCATGCGTGCATTCGAGCACTTTCCAATAGTCGAAACCCTGATGGCGTTCCTGCGGAATCGGTGCACGACGTCCGTGTCCGTCCAGATGCCATTTGCCGATGAAGCCGGTTTCGTACCCGGCGCGACCCAAAATTTCTGCCATCGTATCGGCATCATCAGGCAACTGTAAGTCGTTGAGGAAGAGTCCGTGTGTCTGCGCGTATTGGCCCGTGAGCAGACTCGCGCGGAAGGGCGTGCATACCGGCATACCGGAGACCGCATTGGTGAAATCGATGCTTTGACGTTGCAATTGATCGAGGTTTGGTGTCTTGCCTTGCAGATTGGGATCGCCTGCGTAACCCGTGGCCTGTGCGCGCCATTGATCGGCGAGAATGATGACGATGTTGGGTTTCATTTGTTCGGCTTGCACTACGCCAGCAAGCATCAGAATTAGGGAAAACGCCAAGATGAATTGCGGGAAGGTTCGTGTCATGGAAGCCTCTTCATTACAGGTAGATACGCAATTACAGGTAGATACGCACGTTACTGCGTTTGCGCAAATCGTTGAGCCATTTTTCGTAGCGATCAGTCGCTTTGTTCCGGCGCAGGGCGGGTTCGATTTGGCCGCGGACTTCGCTGAGTTCCACATCGCTAGCGGCCTCGCGTTTATCGACTTTCAACAGGTGAAGCCCGAAGGGCGTTCCGACAATATCGCTGACTTCGCCGGGATCCAACGAAAACGCCGCCTCTTCTAGCACGGGCACCAGATCTCCAGCGGCATTCCAACCGATGATGCCTCCGTCTTCGGCACCGACCGCCTGTGAGTGACGCTTGGCCATTTCGTTGAAATCCGCGCCATCACGGATTTCATCGCGGATGCCCTCTAGACGCGTTTTGGCCTTCTCGCGTTCAGGTGTATTGCGTCGAACCTGCAGATTGATCTGTCGTACATAGACTCGTTCAGGCCGACTGTATTTTTCCATATTTTCGTTGAAATAATTGGTTACATCTTTCTCGTTGATCACGACGGCCAATTCCAGATCGCGCAGTTTCGTACCCATCATATAATTGGCCATCATTCTCTTGCGGGTCTGCTCGCGATAGCTGTTTAGTGTCACGCCGGCATCGTTTAGGTAGGCCATGAAGTTTTCTGTGTTTTCGAATTTATCGCGGAAATCGTCAATGTCCTTTTCTACCGCATCGTCACTGACCACAATCGAGGCCCGCAATGCCTCTCGATACAGTATTTTGTTTTCGATGATTTCCTTGAGGGTGCCCATCATCAACGCGTCTGTTTTTTGCTCGTATTCTTCTTGCGTCCTGGCGGTCTTTCGAATATTCTCCATTTCCCCTCCGATCAGCCCCAATACTTCACTGACGAGAATGATTTCCTGGTCAACTTTGGCGGCAATGGCATCGACGAGGTCGGCTGATGCGATGTTGAAGAGACTGGCGGTGAGGGCGATGCTGAGAACGAGTCGTTTCATGGACGGTTTCCTGCTGTATGCTGAGGTGTCTAATTGAATCGACACCAGCATAACACAGCAGAATTTCGCCTGTCACTTCTTTTCTTTCTGAGAAGAAAGAAAAGAAGTAAAAGAAAGACTGGCGGATGCGTTGCATCCTCAATGGGGTTCGGCAAATCATTGGCGAGTGCGTGAGTGTGTTTGGCCGGTAATTTCCTTATAATAGGGGCTTTCAGTTTCGCGACCACAGGAAAAGATGATGAATGTTCCGTTATTGGATTTGGGCCCGCAGTATCGGGCCTTGAAGGATGAAATCGATTCGGTTGTGTTGGAGGTATTGGCATCGACCCAGTATGTTATGGGTCCGAAGGTGGAAGCCTTGGAGGCGCAGATTGCGGCGTACACGGGCGCGCAGTATGCCGTTGGGGTGACTTCTGGTACGGATGCGTTGTTGGTCTCGTTGATGACCCTTGGCGTAGGCCCGGGCGATATCGTGTTGACGACCGCCTATTCGTTTTTTGCGACGGCGGGTACGATATCACGATTGAACGCGCTGCCGGTGTTTGTGGATATTGATTCGGACACATTCAACATCAATCCCGATTCGTTGGCGCAGTGGTTCGATGACCACCCCGATGATAGGGATCGCGTCAAGGCCATTATGCCGGTGCATCTCTTCGGGCAGTGCGCGGATATGGATCGCATCATGGATATTGCGGACCGATACAAGGTACCCGTTATCGAAGACGCCGCGCAAGCCATCGGGGCGACCTATCCCGGTGAGCGCGGCACCCGGCAGGCGGGTACGATTGGATTGGCTGGATGCTTCTCGTTTTTCCCGAGCAAGAATCTTGGCGGCGCGGGCGATGGCGGTATGGTGGTGACCAACGACGAAGCATTCGCGAATCGACTGCGCATGTTGCGCAACCACGGAATGGAACCCAAGTATTATCACGCGCTCATCGGCGGGAATTTTCGTTTGGACCCCTTGCAGGCGGTGGTGTTGTCTGTGAAGTTGCCGCATCTGAATTCATGGCATGAAAAACGTCGGGCCAACGCGACGTACTACGACGATCGTTTTGGCGGGACAGCGGTGGAAGGGCCGCATATTGCCCATGGTCGCGAGCACCACATCTACAATCAATACACGTTGACCGTACCGGGTGATCGCGACGGGTTACGGCAGCATCTGAACGACAAATCGATAGGCCACGACGTGTATTATCCACTACCGTTTCACGCGCAGGAGTGTTTTGCGAGTCTCGGGTATTCGAAGGGCGATTTCCCCGTGAGCGAGGCGGTGTCGGCGCAGACCGTCGCGCTACCGATTTATCCGGACCTCTCCGAAGACCAGCTGGCCTATGTGGCGGATACGATTGTTGGCTACTACGCGTGATGGGTCGTGACTGGGCTAGTGGTTGTGGCCTTCGTGACTATCTTGCACATCGCCGAAACCGACCAATTTTTGACCTTGGAACGCTGCCTCGTTGTCTGCGCCCGTTTCTTCACCTTCGACGGCCTTGAAGGCTTCGAAGCTTGGGAATAGTTTGTTGAAGGTTTTCTGGTCGATCATGTTTGCGGCCTGGGTGTCATTTACAATCGCGGGGTAGTTCCCGTCCACTTGTTCCTCGATGCGCAGCACCCATTCAACGCCTTGTGCCGTGTTCAGTGTCACGGAACCGACCATTGCGCCGTTGGAACGCGCATCGGCGAGTTGGACATCTACGGATTCTAATCCCTCGATGGTCGCGATGAAGTCGGAGATGCTTTTCGCGCGCGTATCGAATGATTCATCGGCGACCGTTGCACTCCAAACGCCGTCCGCAAGGGTCAGCGTCATTTCGTCGCTGGCTTTCGTGATCTCAATCTGTGTTATTTCATCTTCATCGCCGAGTGTGAACAGGTCGGTTTCAAAAAGTTGACCCAGGGGCAGGAAAATCTGATCGACATTGGTCTGGCTCATGACGAGACGGTCGTTCTGATCATCGAGTTTTGCGTATCGACCGGCGGCGTGTGTTGATGCGATGCCCAACGCTATCGTGTGGGAGACATCCTCATTTCCAAAGGTAACCACGTCTCCGGAATTCGCCCAATCCGCATTGCCATCATCGTCGGCGTAGTCCACTGCCTGCCATGAGGAGAGCGTACGTTCAAGTTTGGAAAGAGCCGATGTATTCGGAGCCAAGTCGGCTTCAGGAGAGATGATCGTCCATACGCCGTCCGTTTTGGCGAGTTTAACCGAGCCTTGTTCGGTCGCGTAATTGACCGACCGCAATGAATCTTCTTCCAGCAGCAGGCCGGGCAAATCGTAGAATGAGCCGCCGGAGGCAAACAAGGCAGCAAAATTTACATTGGTAATGGAAAAAATTGTGGGATTGTCGTTGTCGGTGCGAATCAAATGCGCGGGTCCCGTAAAGGATTGATGGGATACCGTGAGAGCGACCTTTTCGCCGTTCTCGCGATGTGCCGTGATGAAATAGCCCGGTTCGTCGAGGCCCCAGATGTTTTTCTTGAGGGGTGACAGAATTGCGAAGGCGCCGAGATTGGAAATGTATCGCGTGAGATCGGAAAATGGTGTTTGATGTATCGCGCGGTCGCGTCCACCTTCCGTAACCACCCATTCGGTTCCGGGGTCTGCAGGAACGGCGGAGGTAGTTTCGCCGTCAGCAGGATCTGTTTCTTCTTCAGCCGGTTTCTCACGCAGTTCAGCCACCAGAGTCTTGTCCGGCATGGTCAATTCGATTTTCGTGTAATCGTCACCTTTGAGGGAGACGACGGTCTTGTCGGTCCACGGGTCGGACATCGGCGGGTCATCCCAGTCCAGACTGTAGTTGAATGCATCGCGCCGCAGATTGTGATTGACGATGTATACGTCGTTGGAACCGGAAGCGCGCATAAACATGTCGCCGTATTTTGGGGATTTGCCGACGATCACATGGAACCGCTCGTTGCGTTCATCGCCGTCGAAACCGATGACGTGGAATCCGCGTTCGACAGAGAGGTCGTAGTCGGCCAATTGTTCGTCTGTGGCCGTCGCGCGAAATTCACCCTGAATATCGTTGACTGCGTCCAACAGTTGCTGTGCACGACCTTTGATGGCTACTGCGTCGAAGTGAGAGCCTATTTTCCAGCCGTCCCCGTCTCGTTGCAAGATGACGCGGTGTCCATTGTTAGCACCGGCATAGACTTCGATGCGATTCACGGAATCAACATCGAGGCCGTCAGGTGCCAGGGATGTGAGTTCCGCCTGCTCGACAAGTGTCGTGGTTTCTTCAGTGGAACGTTTCATCATGATGACGGCACCCAAAACGGCGCAAATCAACAGGAGGGGGATTAATGTTTTCGGCTTCATAACGTCTCTCCGTCTTTCATGTGCAACATCGTGTTGCGACTTAGTCTTGGTTTTCGTTCATCTGGGATAATGTGTAGGCATTGCGGGATCGGCGTCTAAGGAATGCGCTGACGATTCCCACGAGCGCGATC
>JAYGCN010000238.1:0-6652 GCA_046583315.1 Candidatus Hydrogenedentota bacterium | reverse complement strand
AACATCAAATCGTGTTGCTCAAAAAGTGGCGCGCGCTCGTTGAATCCGAGGATACTGAAGCCGCAGACGATATGTTCCCGAGCCTGCTGTTATCCGTCAACGCCATCGCAAGCGCGGAGCGTACCACCGGGTAATAAACCTGCTAGTCCTCTTTAACGATAAAGAGCATGGCCGCTGCAGGTACCATCGTGACCGAGGTCAAGAAGCACAGCGGCACGCCAACCAGCATAAAGTTTGCGATGCTCTCCAAGCCTGAGTGATCCGTGAACAACAAGGCCAAAAATGAAACACAGGTCGTCGTTGTGGTCAAGAAAATCGGACGTCCTACGCCGACAACCGCTTCCTGCAACTGTTCACGCGTGGGGGATTTGTAACGACGGAGTCGCTCGACAATGTGGATGCCATCATCCACGCCCAGCCCCAGTATCACCGGAACGACGACGACGGTCAAGGTGCTGAATTGCAGGCCCAACCAGAAATAGAATCCGAAGGTGATGGAGGTCGCCGTAACAACCGGGAGTAGCGCCAACAATACGCCCTGCACATCACGAAATGCGACGATCAGGACAAGTGTGACCACAACAAACACCATCGGCACCATGTACGGCACGTATTTCGAAAGGCCGAGGGTCGCCATACGTACAATAACTGGAACACCCGTCGCTGTAGGCGCCACCGAACGAATCTGATTGATCTCCCCGTCCAGCACCAGTGCGTCGAGCGAATTCTTGTGCGGCTTGATGTTGAGTGCCATCGATCCGTCCTTCGACAAAATGCCCGCGCCGAGCCAGGGAGGAATGGTCTCTATCGTGATGGGTCCCACTTCCAGTGCCCGCGCTACTCGCGATGTCAACAGCTTCATGTCGTCCGAAAGCGAATCTATAGAGACCGCATCCAATCGCTCTGACATTGCGGCCATTCGCACATCCGGGTTTTCAGTGATGATGTCCGTCGGCGATGATACACTCGCGACGGCGGGCAACTTAACTAGGGCTTCAGACCATTCACGCGCCTGTTCCAAATTCTCCACGCGCGCCGTATAGGTTGTTGTCGCCGTGCCGAATATTTCGCCGATTCGGTCAGCTACCGCCAGGGCTGGCACATCGCGAGAGAAAATTTTCTCCAGATCGGTCTCCGTTTCATAGCGTGGCAGGCCCGCCGCGCCGACGAGGGCCAATGTCAGCCCGACGCTCAACACAAGTTTCGGGTGATTGATCGAAAAGCGCACCAGGTTCGGCAAGCCGGGAATATTCAGATGCGCGGGCGAATCCAGATTCGCGTGGCGACGCTCCAGCATCAGCCAACCCGCCGGCAGCAACGAAAGCATCGTCACCATGGCCAACAAGACACCGAAAAATGCCGTCAATCCCATGTCTCTCGTGAGCGAGTGGGGGATTAACATGATGACCCCAAATGCCAGCGCGCTGGAAAAGGCACCCAACACGATAGGTTCCACCGTGGCATTGAACGCTTTGTGCAGGGCTTCATCGGGACTCATGCCATGCGCGCGCCCGTCCCGCAACGCGACGAGCAGATGTATTCCAAAGTCGATACCCAAACCGAGCAGCAACAATCCGAAAAATGCCGAGCCCAGGGTGATACGCCCTTGAATCATGCCGACCAGAGCAAGACCCATGACGACCGAACCGCCCAGCGCGAGTCCCGCGACCACCACACGACTCATGCGCGGCTCGATGAGGTACACCAAAAAAAGAACGCCGATGATGGTGAAGGGTGTAAGATAAATTATTTTTGAGACGACCGCGCCCTGATCTTGTCCGCCGACAGCCGATAGGCCCGTGAATTCCACGGTGACACCAACATCCATTTCCTTGACGATGCGTTTCGCGGCGGCCTCGATGGACATGAAGTGTGCGCCACCGACGGACATGTCTAGCGGACTGCCTTCGATCTCCACACTCAGCAAGGCCGCGTTCTTCGTTGGCGCGATCAAGTTTTCGATATAGATGTCAGCCGTTTCCAGCGATTTCAGTGTAAATGATTTTACGGTGCCCGACTCCAGATCGGTCATCACGGCGTTGAAAATGGGATCGGGCCACAGCCACGCCGCGTGATCCTTGAACCACGTCACGTCGGAAGGGGGTAACACGGTCACCGCAGGCGATTCCTCGGACAAACGTTCCGTGAGCGCGGTCGTTACCTGTTGAATCTCATCGTCCGGGCCTTCCAGCAACATCAGTAGCATCGAGTAGGTGCCGAAGGCTTCGAATTCGCGATTAAACTGTATCACCTCGGGATCGTTTTCGCCGAGGAATCCCGTGAACGAAAGATCCTTTGGGATAAACAAGGCAACGGCCGAGGCGATCACGATGAATACGAGTGCGGTTGCAAAAATACGGGCCGGATGCGCGATGATGATCTCGGCCCATCGATCCGAGATCGATTCTTTATCTGGAGCGAACAGAATTCCCCCTTTCGCCCCAAGAGCGATTACAGAAAAACGAAACTATAGGGGATTCAACCCGAAAACGTCAAGCCGGTGCTCGATCAGAGGGCATTCGTTACTGAAAATGCATGACGTTCGTGTGAACACCGCCAAATTTGGTTATCAATTTTTCCGGGTATACCGCCAAGTTTCCGTTTTCCTGCCATTGGTTTCGTCGGCCTTCACCGTCCCAGTAGAGGTCGCCGCCAGGAAATTCCGGGTAGGCCTTCGCATAGCCAGCGGACGGAGCTTTCCCATTGCCGGCATAGTGATTGTGATGCACGTAGGTATGTTGCGCCGGGTAGGGTTCGGCATCGCCGCTTCCAATCCACTGATCTGTCAATACGCCCACACTTCCATTATTGTCGAAGTAACAATGCGCCACTTCGGTGTGGGAGGCGCCCACGATACGAATCCCGATGCCTTGCAGATAATCGGGAATCGCTGAAGTTTTCGCGTCCGGTGCGTGAATCGTACCCGTATTGAGAATTCGCGCACCCAGAATCAATGTGTGCTCGGCCTTTTCCGGTTGTCCGTCCGTGTTCGCGATGAGAATGCCCATGCCGTTGGTGTGGGCACTCAACCCTTCGATGCGCGACTTGACACCGTCCCACATCGCCACGCCGATTCGATTGTAATAGACCTCGCAACGCGTCAACACAGCATCCTGGCAGCGTCGCAATGCAATGCCGACCTCATTGGCGCCGCGCACGATCGTCGAGGTTATCTGCAAGGGCGTGACATCCTCCAGCAGAATTCCGTAGTCGCCGTCCACGTGCACATCAAGTTTCGTCAGCGTAATGTTGCTGCGTTTTAGTACCTCGACGGCGGGACTGGAAAAATTACGAATGTGAAACCCATCGCAGACGACATCGTTGGCTTCAATGGAAATGGCGCGTGGGGCTTTCTCCGTACTGTAGACATCGAGTCCATCCAGCACCGCATGAATGCCCTGGAACTCCATGCCGATGACGGTCAGCCCATCCTTATCGATGCGGATCGCTTGCTGATAGTCGCCCGGCAAGACCTGAATCGTGTCACCGCTAACCGCTTTATCGATCGTTTCCTGAATCACCATACCTTCGCTGACGGTGTAGGTGGTGGCAACGGCGAACGAGGCCCAGAGCATGCCGCAACCAAACAACAGTGAAGTCGTATGAGTCCTGTTTGTCATCAAACCATCTCCTCTAACAATCTATCCTATCAAGATTCGGCCCGGAAAGATCAAAAATATTTGGGACCATTGATGCCCAGAGAAACGACCATGCCGATTATCGTAGCGACCCACAACAGGACGGAGATCGCTGCGGCGATATTCCAGTAGCGGTCGATTTCTGGACGACGCGCGTTCCCGCCTTCCGGCAATACGGCCACGACCATGCCAGCGACCATGCCGCCGATATGCGCCGAGTTGCTGATGCCGCCCATGGTAAATCCGAGCAATAACATGAGTCCCGACCAGAAGAGCAGTTGGTTGCGAATGGAGATGTGGCCGCGCTGGTGAAAAAAGATAATGCCGAAACCGATAATGGCGAATAACCAGCCCGACGCACCGATGACGATGGTGTTTGGATTCTTCTCAATCATGAAATACTGGATGTACGCGGCCGTTGCTGATCCAAGTTGACCAATTGTGATTAAGACCAGCATTCGAACTCGACCAATGGCCCCTTCGATAGCCGGGCCGATGTTTCGCAGCGCGTAGCCATTGAATCCGATATGAATAAGGCCGCCGTGAAGCAATCCGAAGGCCATCCAGCGAAAGGCGTGGAAAGGGCCGGTAAATATGTCCGCTGTAAACGCGCCTAAAATGATCATGCCTACGTGGTTGGGACTCATCAGGTGCTCCATGGAAAATCCACCTAATGAAATTTCGATGGCGAAAAACATTATCATGAGACCTAGGAAAGCAGGCACAATTAGTGGACCCGTGCCCGTGCTCATGCTGGAGAATAATCGCGTCAATCGATACAGCCAGACCGGTGGCAGTTTCGCCTGGCAGGAATGACATTGTCGCGACTCGGAGTCATTGATGGCCCCGCATTGGCTACAGATTTTGTGCGGATACGAGAGCCACTCGAAGCGGGTGGGTCGCACACCCGTGCGCGCGGCATTCTTCATCTGCTGTTCTTTTTGATACAACTTCCACTTGAGCCGCGTCGTATTCACGCCGAGCTTTTCAAGGATTCTGATATATAGGGGATCGGAAGACATGGTTACCCAATTCGACTGCAGGACAAACAGGAGGTTTCAACGGGAACCCCCTGCATCCAAATTCCAGAGTAGATTAGTTGTAGGTACGGAAAATCGCTTCGATGGCGGCAGCCGGTTTTTCGTTGCCTTCCACCTCAATGGTGGCACCGACGACGTATTGATAGCCACCCTCGATTTCCTTGGCTTCGAGCAGTTTCGCGTGGGCGCGTACCTTATTGCCGACAGGCACTGGTGCCGGGAAACGCAGCTTGTTCAAGCCGTAATTCACGCCCATGCGCGCGCCGGTAATTTTCCATACCTGCGCCATCAACATCGGCATCAGGGACAACGTGTAATAGCCGTGGGCGATGGTTTGCTCATAAGGGGACTCCGCCTTGGCCCGCTCCACATCCAGATGAATCCACTGGTGGTCACCCGTGGCCTCGGCAAATTTCTGAATATCTTCCTGCGTCACCAGATGCCAATCCGATGAGCCTAGTTCTTCTCCCACCATACTCGGAATATCGTCAATACATACTTCGCGTGTCGCCATTTTATAAACTCCCTTTCGATTCGGTCTTTTCAATCAGCTATTGTAACAAGTTCATGGCAAAGCATGAAACATCGCTTGGGTGACGCGACATTCGTGTGCTAGACTCGCCATCGACTGAGCATCTGTTAGATTACCCGTAGACGGGAGTGCTGAAAATGAAGAACGTTGTACTGATGTTTTGGACCGTTTCCTTATTCCCCACTTTTTTAACCGTCGCGGACGAAATTGACGTGATGAAGGATGTCGCGTATCTCGAGGGAGCGAATTACGCGGACAACAAAGATAAACTCGATTTGTACATGCCAAAGGGCGACGGTCCCCATCCTGTCGTGATTTTTATTCATGGGGGCGGGTTGCTTCGAGGCAGTAAAGACCCCTACGGTTTCGTGGACTCCTACTTCGCGCAAAACGGCTTTGTCGCAGTGATTCCCAATCATCGATTATCCCCGAGCGTCAAACACCCCGCCCATATCGAAGACATCGCCGCTTCCTTTGCATGGGTTCACGAAAATATTACGAAACATCGCGGCAATCCCATGCAGATTTTCGTGACGGGACACTCGGCGGGTGCCTATCTGGCGGGACTGCTCGCGTGTGACGCCTGCTACCTAGCCGCCCATGACCTGAAGCGAGAAAACATCGCTGGCGTTATCCCCATCAGCGGTTTCTACCATGTTGAACGTCTCGCTACTGGCCGTCCCAAGTCGGTCTGGGGAGAAAATGCTGAAACCTGGCTTGCTGCGTCCCCGGCCCAATATACCGATGCGGCGGTTCCGCCAATTCTATTTCTTTACGCAGACGGCGATGCCCCTGAACGTCGCAAGGAAAGTGAGGATATGGTCGCTGCGCTACGTGAGGCGGGTCATTCCAACGCCTCCACGAAGCAGATAGATGATCGGGATCACGTCAGCATCGCGCGCAAACTCGCCAGCGAAGGCGACGAAACGGCCCCAGCCATGCTGGCCTTCATGAACCAGATTCTGCTAGGCGAGCATGCGCCTGAACAGCAAAGAGCATTTCTTACCCCTTATTGTTACTAGAAATTTATCGGGGATCAAAGGTACACTATACGGGTCTGTCAGCTTCGCGCTTTCACAACGGTGAATATGGGGCGCGCATTTTTTGCTACGAAGCGTAAATCGACGGGCTTGTGGATGTTGAGAAGCATAGACGAACGAGAGAAAGAGGGTATGGTATGAATTTGCGACTGAGTCTTCCTGGATTGATGCTGGCGACGCTGATAACGTGTTCATTGAACGCTACGGCGGTCGATTTGACGCTGGAAAAAGACGATCACATTGCCTTTATTGGCTACTCCTTGCCGGATCGTCTGCAACATGACGGCTGGTTGGAGTCCTCTTTGCATGCGGCACATCCCGATAAAGATCTCGTCATTCGAAATATGGGATTCACCGGAGATCAGGTGTCCTATCGCCCCCGCAACCAGAATTTTATGACCG
>JAYGCN010000162.1:0-18202 GCA_046583315.1 Candidatus Hydrogenedentota bacterium | reverse complement strand
CAAACAAAGGCGTAGTTACCCTTGAAGGGGCAGCGTACCGTTATGATCTCAACGACGAGCCGGACCCAGACCTTCGCGATGGAGATGCATTGATCGGCTTGGCTGGATACCTCATCCCAAAGGAAGTGGGTTATGGCAAATTCCAGCCGCATGTTCGATATCAAGAGTTTGAAGATGATTCACAGTACGATCTTGGTGTGAACTACGTGATCAACGGCCACAATGCGCGTGTATCACTGGTGTACTCGCTCATTAAAGATGATGGTACTTCCGACTCCAGTCAAATCGTTCTCGGAACACAGTTTCAATTCTAAGCAAATCCCTACACTACTTATGAAAGGACAGTCCCAATGAAAGTCAAACGATTAAAACTAAAAGTTGCCGCTCTTGCGCTTACTCTTGTTGCAGGTTTTGGACAGGGTACCGCATCGGCCCAAGAAGACACCGTAAAGATTGGTGTACTCCACTCTCTCTCTGGAACCATGGCCATCTCTGAGACCTCGCTACGTGATGTCGTATTGATGGCGGTCGGAGAAATCAATGCCAGCGGCGGCGTGCTCGGCAAGCAAATTGAGCCCGTCGTAGTCGATCCCGCATCGAACTGGCCCTTGTTCGCTGAAAAAGCCAAGGAACTCATCGCCGAAAAAGAAGTTGCCGTCACCTTTGGTTGCTGGACTTCGGTGAGCCGCAAATCGTGCTTGCCCGTATTCGAAGAGTACAATGCGTTGCTCTTCTACCCTGTTCAGTATGAGGGTGAAGAACAATCGTTGAACGTCTTTTACACTGGCGCTTCGCCCAACCAGCAACTTGTCCCGGCTGCTGCGTACATGATGAGCGAGTACGAGAGCAAGAAATTTTATCTTCTTGGAACCGACTACGTTTTTCCACGTACAGCAAACAAAGTCCTTAAGGCCTACCTGAAAAGTGTAGGCGTTGCTGATGAAAATATCATCGAAGAGTACACGCCGTTTCATCACCAGGATTATCAGACCATCGTAGGTAAAATCAGGAAGTTTGCAGCGGGCGGTGACGCCTGCGTTCTATCCACCATTAATGGCGACAGTAATGTGCCGTTTTACCGTGAATTCGCCAATCAGGGTCTGACAGCGGAAGATTGCCCCATCATGGCCTTCTCCGTAGCCGAAGATGAGCTTCGCGCGATGGACGTTCCACCGCTGGTGGGTCATCTCGCGGCCTGGAACTATTTTCAGACCATCAAGTCTTCTGGCAACAAGCAGTTCGTGAAGAATTTCAAAACGTACTGCAAGGAGAACAATCTCCCCGGCGGATCAGAGCGTGTGACTGACGATCCCATCGAAGCGGCCTACTTTGGCGTGTATGTGTGGAAGGCCGCAGTCGAAAAGGCGGGTTCATTCGATGTAGACAAAGTGCGTGAAGCCGTATACGGCCTCGAATTTGATGCGCCCGGTGGCGCAAAGAAAATGCACCCCACAAATCAGCACACTTTGAAACCGGTCTATATTGGCGAAATCAAAAAGAACGGGCAGTTCAAGATCATTCACCAGTCGGATGGTCTGGTTTCACCGGATTCATACAGCACCTACCTGCATCCCGATGGGAACTTTCCTGCACCAACAGGAGGACCAAAATCGGATTCGTAATCTGACATCTGATCTGTGCCGCGAAACAATCGTAGTCGCTTTCGCACAGCATTCTGACACTGTGCGAAAGCACTACGCGGAGGCAACTTACGCAGCGGTAACTTGACCATTCAATACGCGAATGGTTGCATTATCAAACCGACCGACTATTGTGTGTCTTGGTCGAATCAGAGTGATTCATGAAACAATTTTACATGTTCCCACTGTGCACGTTTGCATTGTTGAGTATGCTTTTCTTCAACGGCTGTTCAAGCGACGAAGTGCAGCAATCGGACACCCGGGATCCAGCTGCCACCGAAACCATTCGGGAATTGTTGCTTGATCTTGGGAACGATGATTCAGAGGTCGTTCGTGCCACCATCACCGCTCTTGCCAATACCGGGGACCCTCGAATCGAAGCGTTGATGGAGTTCTACCGACAAGGTAGTCTCTACATCTGGGAAGATGCTAACGCGGTTCGCATGGTGGTTTTGTCTGAAGATACCGTGGAAAATGAGGACTTCGACGAATTTTCCCCCTTGTTCGACCCCCTCACCTATTTGGATGGATCGTATGCGGTGATTCCGAGCGACATGCACTCTGTCGAGATTGAAGGCGTCGAGCTAAATCCAGATCAAATGCTCGTAGCACTGGAGGACCTGGAAGAACTCGACGCTGGAAAAAAAGAACGCCGCTGGGCCACGAGCGCCAAGTATTTATCCCGCCTTTCATCTCCGCTCGCCGACCTTCGCTTATCCGGAGCCAAAAAGTGCGGTGATCCCCCGCTTTTGTTTGAGGCCCTGGATCGCCTAACAGAACTGGCCGAAAACGATCCCAATGCCAAGATTCGGCGTGTAGCACAAGAGAGTATTCTACTCATTCAACTCGATGACGAGAGAGACGGGATTCAGATGGCCGCCGTTGAGAGTCTTGCGACGCTAAAAAGTCTGCGCGCATTACCCAGGCTCGAGGATCGGCTACGCGCCCTTAGGAAAACACAAGATGCGAAGACAGCTGAGTCCAGCGACCCTCAGGCGAAACCGGTAGACGATTCGGAGTTCGTCGAGAAGGAAAACCTGTACAGACGCTCCATCTCGGCAATCGCTGCACATCAACGAAATGTGAGCATGGCGGAAAACATGTTTCGCGGTTTTTCACTTGGTTCGATTCTGATTCTGATGGCGCTGGGCCTCGCAATCACCTTCGGCCTGATGGGCGTCATCAATATGGCGCACGGCGAACTCCTGATGATCGGTGCATACGCAACCTATGAAGTGCAATCACTCTTTGCGAACCTTATTGAACAAGGCAAGCTGCCTGAAGCGGCATTCGGATACTACTACGCTCTCGCACTCCCGGTTGCCTTTCTGTCCGCCGCGTTTGTTGGTTTTCTAATGGAGCTCATAGTGATTAGACACCTCTACCGCAAGCCACTGGAGTCTCTGTTGGCAACGTGGGGCGTTGGCCTTATCCTCATTCAATGCGTACGTATTCGCTATGGCGACAATATCGGGGTTGCCGCACCTGAGTGGGCACGCGGTAGCTGGGAAGTGGTTCAGGACTTTAATCTTCCGTGGAGCCGATTGTTCATTCTAGGCCTAACGGCTCTAAGTGTTGCTGCAGTATATGGGCTGATGAACTTTACACGTATAGGACTCCAAATGCGTGCGACGATGCAAAATCGCGATATGGCGTCAAGTCTCGGGGTAAACACAAAACGCATTGATGCCCTCACTTTCGCCTTCGGCTCCGGACTCGCGGGCGTCGCGGGATACGCCGTGACGCTCATTGGCGGTGTGACGCCTGACATGGGCCAACAAGTATACATTGTCGATTCATTTCTCGTGGTCGTGACCGGTGGTGTAGGAAAAATCATCGGTGTCATCTGTTCGGGGCTGGGAATCGGCGTGCTCACCAAGATTATCGAGCCGGGTACGGGAACAATATGGGCGAAAATCATACTGCTGGTCTTAATCGTGGCCTTTATGCAGTTCAGGCCGTCCGGTCTCTTTGCTCCGAAAGGCAGGCTCGCCGATGATTAAAAAACTCACACACGGCGACCGCAGTTCGCTCGACGTTCGACTGCTGTACGGCCTTTTCGCCTTTGGTCTCATCGGCATTCCGGCACTTTATTTTTCCGGCGTGATCAGTATTGAAATGGTGAACATGCTCGGTCGATATCTGACTTTTGCCATGATGGCCGTAGCCCTCGATCTCATCTGGGGATACACGGGTATCTTGAGTTTGTGCCAAGCCTTTTTCTTCTCGCTCGGAGGCTACGCAATGGGCATGTATCTGGCCCACCACGGCGGTCCTGAAGGAATTATCGATACAAACGGTTGGAAAATTCCGGCATGTTTATACGTTGTATACCCCTACAAAATCGGTGAGGCACCGGCCGATGCACTCACCCCCTGGTTCTGGAAACCATTCTGGACGCTGCCGGGTACTCTCTTTTTCGGGATGTTACTTCCCGCCATTGTTGCAGGATTGATCGGATTCTTCGGCTTCCGAAGCCGTGTGCGAGGTGTGTATTTTGCCATCCTGACTCAGGCCATTACCGTAGCGGCGGTCAACTTCTTCTCCATGAACAACATGAAACTGGGTGGGACCAACGGCCTGACCCGATTCGAATACATTGCCGGTTCATTTCATCTCTCCGATCCCAATGTTAAGCTGACGCTCTATCTGTGCACGTTGGTGGCGTTGATTGGCTCCTATGCGCTATGCCGATATATCGTCAATTCACCATTGGGCCGAATTCTCGTTGCTGTACGGGACAATGAAAGTGCCCTTCGATTCTACGGGTACGCGCCGCACACCTACAAGATGTTTGCCTATGTCGTTGCAGGAACCATCACCGGACTCGCCGGGATGCTCTACACCCCCCAGATGGGAATCTTCACGCCACACAACATGGAGGCCAGCGCATCGATACTGGTCGTGGTCTGGGTTGCCGTTGGTGGTCGCGGAACACTCACAGGGCCGATTATTGGAGCGTTATTCGTGAATATTCTTTACAACTACCTTACGTCTGAAAGAGATATGGTGTTTTTCACTTGGAAGGCGGAATACTGGCAGTTCGTCCTCGGCGTACTCTTTGTATCAGTGGCGGTGTATTTTAATGAAGGCTTGGCCAGCCTCTTGCCCGGCAGAAAAACACGAACAAAAAATGCAGAACCTTTCGTGGCAGAAGAGGGATCACGATGACACGGAAAATAATCACGAAAACGAGCAGTAACCCGCTTGCTCGTTACGTCAATGAACATCCGGGACAAAGTCGCCGCTGGGATGAAAAATACATTTTGTTCATCGAAGGCATTAAAGTTGAATTTGATGGATTCAAAGCATTAGACATCGAGGCCTTTGGGGTCGAACACAACGAGCTTCGGGTTATCATCGGGCCCAACGGCGCGGGCAAGACCACGTTGTGCGACGTGGTGAGCGGCAAGACAACCCCGGCTACGGGAGAAGTATTTTTTGACGGAGAAAACATATCTAATAAGACCGAAATGGACATTGCCTTACGAGGTATTCGTCGAAAATTTCAAACGCCAACCGTGTTTGACAGTCTTACAACGATTGAAAACATGCAATTGGCCCTCCCTAAAAACCAGGGCATGTGGCGTAATCTCCTGGGTTCGCTAAAACCACGCGATCGAGAGCAAATTCGCGCCATCCTTGAGCGCGTGGGCTTGGGCGCCGAAATCGATACCCCGGCAAGTCAGCTTAGTCATGGGCAGCGTCAATGGCTATCCATTTCTACATTAATCCTCTCGGACCCAAAGCTACTGCTCATCGATGAACCGGCTGCGGGACTCTCCGATGCGGAGACCATGCTGACCGCGGAACTTTTATTGGAATTAAAGGAAGACCACACGATTGTGGTGATAGAACACGACATGGATTTCGTGCGCAATCTGGATTCCTACATTTCCGTACTAAACGAAGGCATGGTGATGGCGGAAGGATCATTGGATGAAATTCAGTCCAACGCTGAAGTAATCGAGGCGTACCTGGGAAGGTAGGGAAGACAATCAAAATGCTTAGAGTCAACAATCTATCCTTTTCTTACGGAGAGGTCCAAACGCTCAATGGGGTAAATCTATCCTTAAATCGTGGAGAAATGGTAAGCGTTATCGGACGAAACGGCGTCGGTAAAACCACCTTGGTGCGTAACATCCTTGGATTGGAGCGCGCCTCAGCCGGGACCGTGTCATTCGAAGATGAGGATCTTTCTTCGCGTCCAGCTCACTACCGGGCAAGCAAAGGGATGGGTTACGTCCCTCAGGGGCGGATGATCTTTCCAAAACTCAGCGTAGAAGAAAATCTGCGTGTCGCGCTCGCAGCGGTGGGCGACAGGAAGCGTGGCATTCCCGAGAGCATCTACGAGTATTTTCCGATACTCAGCGAAATGTCCGGACGCATGGGCGGCGATCTCTCAGGCGGTCAGCAGCAGCAGTTGGCCATTGGTCGCGCACTTGTCACGCAACCCAAGCTACTGGTGCTCGATGAACCCACTGAAGGCATACAGCCCAATATCATTACGCAGATCGGCGAAGTCTTGCGCCGTCTTGTCGAAGAAGAAGGCATAACCGTTCTCATTATTGAACAGTACCTGGATTTTGTTCGCAAGTATTGCCACCGATTCTACGTGATGAATCGTGGCGAAACCGTGGCCGACGGGACAACCGAAAATCTGAGCGAAGAAATCGTGAAGGAGTATCTGAGTGTCTGAAGCCGCCTTGGGCGTTATCGCCCGCGACCAAAATGCGCAACACTTGCACTCCTCAGAGGCACAGTGGAGCCGAATCCGCGTGGCATCCTGGAAGGGCACTTCACGAATCGTCTCCTGCAAAAATGTGCAACCGCTCAAGATTCTCAACCCACGTAACCTGTCCGAAAGTAGCCAAGTATACCTCTCAAGTTACGGAGGCGGGCTGGTCGCAGGAGACAACATCCAACTCGAGATTGACTGTGAGCACGATTCCAAATTTTTTCTGGGTACCCAGGCGGATACCAAAGTATACAAGTCGTTTGATGGCAAACCGGCTCGACAACATGTACGCGGGAAATTGGCCAGCGGTGCGTTAGCAGTGATTCTGCCGGACGCGCTCATTCCCTTCGCGGGCAGTCGGCTCGAACAATTGCAGGAATGGCATCTGGACGCATCTGCAAATGTGATGCTGGTCGACTGGCTTCACTCTGGACGAACGGCATACGGCGAATGCTTTGACTACGATTACTTAAGTTCGGAAGTTCGTATTCATATCGACGGGAAAAAACGTATCATCGACCGCCTGCGTATCGAACCAGCGAAAGACAACCCCTACGGTGCAGGCGCTTTCGGTCCCTATCGAAGTCTGCTTAGCGTATACATCGTCGGTCGGAAGCTCGTGCGGGCGCTAGAAGGACTGGACATTTTCAAGTCTAGCGGTGCCTCGGGCACGGACGGACCCACAAACGATGCCCGATTGTGGGTTGTCGCGAATCCCGTCGGCGAAGATGCGTTGATCGTTCGAGCAATGAGCACAAAAAAGGAATCCTTATCGGCCTACGTGAAAGCGCTTGGGAAGGCAGTGGCTTCACCGGAAATTTTGGGCTTCAATCCATGCAAGCGAAAGTTCTAAATCTATAAGTGTTTCATTATGCGGTTCGAAGAGCGAATCGCAATGACAAAGTGAGCAGAAGGAGAAAGACGTATGCGGTTGTCACCAAAGGAAATGGAAAAGATCACCTTGCACAACGCGGGGTTTATTGCGCAAAAACGGTTGTGGCGTGGCCTTCGTCTAAATTACCCCGAATCAATGGCGCTGCTCGCAACGCAAATTCTGGAATTGATCCGGGATGGTCAGGATGTCGCCACGCTCATGGATACCGGCAAAACAATTCTTGGCTTCTCAGACGTGCTGCCCGGTGTTGCCGAGCTCCTACACGAAGTTCAAGTGGAAGGTACGTTTCCCGATGGAACGAAACTGGTGACGGTGCATGTACCCATCTGTGCGGAGCATGGTGACCGTGAATTGGCCCTGTACGGATCCGGCCTAAAGATGGGGCAATGGAACAGTGAGTTGGGCGATACCGATTCCGCAGAACGCTGCTCACCCGGAGAATACGTGCTGTTGGATGAGGCCATCGTGCTCAACAACGACAGGAAAACCCGGGATCTCGAAGTCACAAATAGCGGGGACCGCCCAATTCAAGTGGGATCACACTACCCCTTCTTCGAAACCAATTCTCAACTGAATTTCGACCGTGAACGCGCCTTCGGGTATCGGCTGGATATCCCCTCGGGCACGGCCGTTCGCTTCGAACCGGGCGAATCAAAAAACGTCTCACTTGTGAAAATCGCGGGCGAACAAGTGATCTACGGAGGCAACGGATTCATTTCGGGCAACGTATCTCCTGAGAATTGCGCGACGGCGATGAAGAATTTTGACCAGGCATCCAAAGAGTAAGCAACAATCACACAGAACCTGAACGCAGCATTGGAGAAAAAGCATGAGCTACGAAATGGATCGAAGAGCCTACGCGGACATCTATGGCCCCACAACCGGGGACTGTGTGCGATTGGGTGATACAGAGCTCCTGATACGGGTCGAAGAAGATCGCACAACATACGGCGAAGAATGCAAATTCGGAGGCGGCAAAACGCTACGCGACGGCATGGGTCAGTCAGCAGGGCTCCCGCAGGCGGAAGCATTGGATCTGTTGATCACCAACGCGCTGATCGTTGATTATACGGGGATCATCAAGGCGGACGTCGGTATCAAAGACGGTCGTATCGTGGGTATCGGCAAAGCGGGCAATCCCCACATCATGCCCGACGTAGACCCGACAATGCGCGTAGGCGTGACCACGGAAGTCATCGCCTGTGAAGGACTCATTCTCACCGCAGGCGGTATTGATGCGCACATCCACTTCATCTGTCCTCAGCAAATCGACGAAGCGTTGGCCTCGGGCGTGACCACGATGATCGGCGGGGGCACGGGGCCTGCAACAGGTACCAAAGCAACCACGTGCACGCCCGGCGCGAACCATATTGAAATGATGCTCGCCGCGACAGACTCCTATCCGTTAAACTTCGGCTTTCTCGGCAAAGGAAATTCCTCTTTGCCGCAGGGCTTGGTCGAACAGGTCGAAGGGGGCGCACTCGGGCTTAAGCTTCACGAAGACTGGGGCACCACACCGGCATCCATCCGAAGCTGCCTTTCCGTGGCTGAGAACTACGACATCCAGGTTGCAATCCATACGGACACGCTAAACGAGTCTGGCTTCGTCGAGCAGACCATCGCCGCTTTCGAAGGGCGGACGATTCATACCTACCACACGGAAGGTGCCGGAGGCGGGCATGCGCCGGATATCATGAAGGTATGCGGCGAGCTCAACGTGCTGCCGTCGTCAACCAACCCGACGCGTCCCTTCACTGTGAACACGATTGACGAGCATCTCGACATGCTCATGGTGTGTCATCACCTGGACAAAAACATTCCTGAAGATGTGGCCTTCGCCGAAAGCCGAATTCGCGGGGAAACGATCGCCGCAGAGGATATTCTGCACGATCTTGGAGCCATCTCCATCATCGCCTCCGATTCACAGGCCATGGGGCGCGTAGGCGAAGTCATTTGCCGTACCTGGCAGACCGCGCATAAAATGAAAGTGCAGCGTGGCCTATTGCCCGAGGATATGGGCAGCGACAGTGACAACCTTCGAGTCAAGCGCTACATCGCCAAATACACAATTAACCCGGCAGTCGCCCACGGAATTTCAGACCATGTCGGATCTGTTGAAGTGGGAAAATTGGCCGACTTGGTGTTGTGGAAACCTGGCTTTTTCGGTTCGAAACCCGAGATGATTCTGAAAAGTGGCATTATCGTTCAATCCCAGATGGGAGATCCGAACGCGTCAATTCCAACGCCGCAACCCTATTTTTCAAGACCCATGTTTGGCGCGCACGGCGTTGCGGTTGGACTCAATTCACTCGCATTCGTCTCAAAAGCTTCGCTCGATCACGTCAAAGCCAATTACGGACTCAGTAAATCGGTCGAGGCAGTGCACGCATGCAGAGGATTGACCAAGAAGGACATGCGCCTCAACGATGCTCTCCCCGAAATGAAAATTGACCCCGAAACCTATCAGGTGCACGCCGATGGTGAGCTGCTGACCTGCGAACCCGCGACGACGTTGCCCTTGGCACGACTGTTCAATCTGTTTTAGGTTGCCCAATGCAAAATTTCGCTCTCGAACCATACACGCTCATGCATCTTGCGGACACCGCGTTTCCCACGGGTGGTTTCGCGTTTTCGCAAGGGCTCGAATCGATGGGCAAGTCAGGCCATTTGAGATCCGAGGAGGACTTTCGCGAATACCTTATTTCCCAATTGAAAACGGTCAGCGAGTTCGAACTACCCTTCATCAACTCCTCGTATGCTCTGGATGACGACTTCCATCAAGTTGCACTCACTGAGTTGACCGAAGAATGGGAAGGACTCAACACAATCTATTCTATCCGAAAAGCAAGTGGAATATTGGGAGAAAACTGGTTTTCTCTAATTAAAAGTGCCTACAATCCGGAAGGTGTCGAAGAACTCGAACAACGGTTTAGAGCTAATTCCTTGCCCATGTATTTTCAAATTGTCCTTCCGCTCTTGCTACGTCGAATTGGATTCGAACGTAGCGCCATACAGCGACTGGCTTTACATATGGCACTGCGCGATCAATTCAGCGCGGCCATACGGCTTGGCCTAATCGGGCCGCTCCGAGCGCAGGCACTCTATGTGCTCGTGGCACCCGAATGCGAATCCCTTCGGATTCAATACGCCGACGTCACCTACGATCGGGCGGCGCGTTCACAGCCCATGATCGAGATGGCCCAGGCCAGTCATCAATATATGTACTCAAAACTGTTTCAAAATTAGGACACTCGCATAAAGAGACCAAATACGTTCATGAAGGAGAAATACACATGTGCAATCAACATACCCACGATCATAGTCACGACCACGGACACACGCACGAGAGACTCAGCGGGCCGGGGGAGTATCACATGCGCAGCCTGGCCAATGAAATCCGAGACTTTTCCAAACGTCCGTTTACAGTCGGCATCGGCGGGCCCGTCGGGTCGGGCAAAACTGCACTTCTCTTGCGATTGTGCGAGGCACTTCGGGATACCTACGAAATCGGGGTAGTCACAAACGATATCTTCACGCGCGAAGATGCCCAGTTTCTTACTCGACACAACGCGCTTGAGGCCGACAGGATTGAAGCGGTCGAAACGGGTGGTTGTCCGCACGCTGCCATACGTGAAGACATATCACTCAATCTGCGTGCACTCGACAGCCTCACAAAAAAATCAGGTGGAAAAATAGAATTACTTTTTGTTGAGAGTGGCGGGGACAATCTTGCAGCCAACTTCAGCCGGGAACTCGCCGATTACATTATCTACATCATCGATGTGTCCGGCGGGGACAAGATTCCTCGCAAGGGCGGACCCGGTATCACACAATCAGACCTTTTTGTCATCAACAAAAAGGATCTGGCCGTAGCCGTCGGCGCAGACTTGGGGGTCATGGACAGGGACACCCGAAAAATGCGTGGCGATGGCCCTTTTCTGTTCAGTAACGCAAAAGACAACCAAGGTGTCCCCGAGATTATAAAACACATAGAATCAGCCTTACACGCAAGCCGGGGAGCCGCAATGTGAGGAACTCGCACAGCATCAGGCAACCACCGCGAATCCTACGCACATGAACAAAGTTATTCCCCATTCCGAGCCAACGAATCTGCTGCACACAAGCTGTACGGAGACCCTTGGACGGGGAAACACCCCGACTAACCCCTTTCACGTTTACCACTTAACCATGCTAAACAATTTACAAGGCTTCAGGTTCGACTCCCGCCGCCTCCGCCAGCGCCGGTATCGAAGATTATTTGTAGGAGATCGGCTACTACGCGTATAATTGTTTTGTCCACTACCGTGATCGCCGGAGCACCAATCATGCCATCCCAAAGGCTCAACGAAGCTTTTTCTTCCAGTACTCTACTCGCTCAGTTGCCCAAGCAGAACGTGCCTCTATTGGAGCGCACTGCGTTACCCATGTCTAAGGAAGAAATGGATCAGCGTGGCTGGGACGAAATCGACATCGTCTTCGTCACAGGTGACGCATACATAGACCACCCGAGTTTCGCGATGGCTATTTTGGGTCGGGTATTGGAGGCAGGGGGCTTTCGCGTTGGAATCGTTTCACAACCGAATTGGGATAATGCAGACGACTGGCAACGCTTCGGTCGTCCACGACTTTTTTACGCAGTTAGCGCCGGCAACATGGATTCGATGATCAACCACTACACGGCAAATAGAAAAGTGAGAAACGATGATGCCTATTCGCCCGGTGGAAAAATAGGCTTGCGGCCTGATCGGGCTACTCTGGCCTATTGTCAACGAGCGCGCGAAGCGTACAAAGGCGTTCCCGTAATTGCTGGCGGTGTCGAAGCATCGCTTCGTCGTCTGGCCCATTATGATTACTGGTCAGACAAAGTCCGTCGATCGATTTTGCTCGATTCGAAAGCGGATCTTCTCGTCTTTGGGATGGGCGAAGACATCATCTTGGAAATTGCCAATCGACTTAACGAGGGAGATTCATTACAGTCACTCCGAGATTTGCGCGGTATTGCGTATGCGACGGGCGCCTCCGAGACACCCCCTGAAGATGCGATTACGCTTCCCAGCTACGACGAGGTCGTGGCCGATAAGGTGCAATTTGCCGAAGCCACCAAGCACATTCATAACGAAACGAATCCATTTAATGCGCGTCGATTAATACAATTTCATGGTCAACGGACGATTGTCTGTAATCCTCCACGTTATCCCATTAGCCAAGCGGCTATGGACAGTATCTACGGTTTGCCATACACGCGAAAACCTCATCCCGAGTACACAGAAACTATTCCCGCCAGCACGATGATTAAGGATTCAGTCACCATCATGCGCGGATGTTTCGGTGGCTGTACGTTTTGTTCGATCACCGCGCACCAGGGCCGAATTATCCAATCACGAAGTAAGGACTCGATCCTCAATGAGTTGGAAACGATGACGGAGGATCCTAAGTTCAAGGGGGTCGTCAGCGATATCGGTGGGCCTACCGCAAACATGTACGAAATGAAATGCTCCAAGCCCGAGGTTGAAGCGATCTGCCGTCGGCAATCGTGCGTACATCCGAAAATTTGCAAGTTGCTGGGAACCGATCATGGCCCGGTTATAGAACTCATGAAAGAGGCCCGTAATGTAAAGGGCATTAAGATGGTCAAGGTAGCAAGCGGCGTTCGAATGGATCTCGCTCGCAAATCACCCGAATATATTCGGGAGCTGACTCGGCACCATGTCGGCGGACGATTGAAAGTAGCTCCCGAGCATACCGATCCCGAAGTCTTAAATATGATGCGTAAACCCTCCGGCGACGATTTCGAATATTTCACTGAAGTATTTCACGAGGAATCGGAAAAAATGGGTAAAAGACAGCAAATTATCCCATACTTTATCGCTAGTCATCCCGGCAGCGATCTCGACTCCATGATTCATCTGGCTGTGATGCTCAAGAGGACCGGCTATCGTCCCGACCAAGTGCAGGATTTCATTCCTGCGCCGTTGGACGTGGCCACGACAATGTACTATACGGGACTTGATCCATTCACGAAAAAACCCGTTCATATCGCCAGAAAACTGCGCGACCGAAAACTCCAACGTGCGCTCATGCAGTTCTTCAAACCGGAAAACTACTTCGAGGTTCGTAAAGCGCTGATAGATGCCAAGCGAAGCGATCTCATCGGCAAAGGATGCGATTGCCTCATATCGGATACGCCGCCACCCGAAGCCCACGAACGTAGGCGCCAGGACGCCAATAAGCGCTTCAGAGGTGAATATGTTCACACTATCCCCGGCACGAAGAACACGAAACGAAAGAAAAGGGTATCCAGAGACAAGCCTGTCTCTCCTGCCAAATAGATGATATTTCTTAAGACTTATGTGACGGTGTACGGAGCGAAACTATCAGGCGACACCTGGCGAAACTAAAGTTCAGTTACTGCTAGTGTGATCGAGAAGAAAATCTACTGCTTCAGTGATGGTGAGGGTGTTTTTATTATAGCCGGCAATTTTTGGTCAATATTGACAGGCCATTTTCGAATTGTGCCCAAACTATAGTTTTGCCGATAACATAGCTGAATTCATCTCGAAAATCAATTCGTAGCGCGTTTTCAACGTTAGGCTAAGTTTTTTGACCCTACGAGGAAATCAAGAGGCCGAGATTTCCTGCCCAAAAACCTATATACTCCTTAATTTACAGGGTACAGAGTGGTAGGCCGAGTTTTTTTGACCATACGGGGTAAATAGAGGATAAATCCCATGATTCATAGCGAAAACAACAGACTCCCGAAAATTCTGAAAAGACCCATAAACAAAGGCCAGAACACTCCGACGATATTCCCTTGGACTTTCATTATCGACAAAAAAGGCGTCGTCCGCATGAATCGAAATTACACGACTGCAAAACACGCGCATGACATGCTATCCAAACTATTGATGGAATAGGATTTTTAAACAATAGATCGAGAGCCGGCGACTTCGGTCTTGTGGATTCGAGTCCTTCATCCTCCGCCATTCTACTTCAGGTGAGAATCAGTTCGTCGCGTATATAAACACCGCCATTTTCTTTTCATCGAAATGCGGATGGACCGATTATGGCGCTCCGATACGTACAAGTCCGCCGATGGCATCGATAGTCACCTGCTGACTGATGGTGCCGCCACCAGAGAAGGTTTCTGCGGATTCGTTGTGGCCAGAGCCTTTGGTGATGTTGATTAGACCGTCTGTATCGACGACATCGAGTGCTTCCTCAAGAAGGTTCCAAGGATAACTTGAGGAGCCGTCTTCCAGTCCGCCGTGGCCAAAGTCGACGTAGACGATATAGGTTGGGCCGCTACTTGATAATTCAGTCTGCGTTCCCGCGCGAATCCAATCGACATAGACCGTTGAGTTCGGAGCACTGTCCAATGTGTCAAGTCGCATTCCAGTTATCTGCTTATTCGCCCATTCGGAATGTAAGCCAACGTTAAATACCGCTTCCTGATATCCGCTGTTCGCGGTGTAACTGGTTGTCGCAGAAAGTCTGCGCAACGCACTGAATCCACCCAGTGTATTGGCCCAGAACAAGTTCAACGTTCCGCTGGCGTTTGCCTTGTATCGAACGCGTAGGGTCGAGACATCATTTCCGGGGAAGCCTATGATGTCTTCGTAGGCAAGCGCGATATGCGGATCGTTTCCGTTTCCGTTCACGACTTCCATAGCCCCGGCAACATCCACGTCCATGCTGTCGGCTGTTCCGCCCTCCTGCCACCCGCCGGTTCCAAGCGAACCGAATTCGTACCGCAGGTCTGCTGCCGAGTGCGGGTCAAGTCCATAATAAACTTCGTCCTCGTCCGATAGTCCATCCCCGTCGGAATTGGCATCGAGATAATCCGGCACACCATCGCCGTCTGTATCAAGACTCGGGCCGCCTTCCGTGTCGTTGGACATTCCGTCTTTATCGGAATCATCCGCCCCATTGTAGACATAGGCCATCGATCCGCCAGTACCCGAAATCGAGACAGATGCGCGTCCGTCAGAATCTGCCACAAACCGAATCCACAAGGTACCGTCACCGTCCAGGAAGTAGCCGGTCGTTGTGGACGAGGCGGAATAGATTTCGGCAACGGAAGTGTACGTGGTGCCGCTTACAGAAAGGCCCGTCAAGCCTCCTGTGTTGGGTATGCGAATTAGCGCTACGTCGTCCTCCTCGGCTTCCCGAAGATACCAGGTTACTGGTGAGGTCGCAGGTAAAGCTGTGTAGTTTACAGTATAGAGAAAGTCTTCATTAACAATGGCGGCAATCTGATGTTTCTTGTCTTCCCCGTTACTCGCATACAAATACTCTGTCTTCGTTCCTGGGTTTGTCCGGGTGAAGAATACATCTGGATAATTCTCTTTCCAATCGGTGATTCGGGCGAACTTGTGCGGAGAATGATAGACGTTCGTGGCATTGGGAAGCAGTGTTTCGTCACCGACCAGCAACCACGGATGGTTCGCAACAACCGACGTGTTGGCGGTACCTGTCAAAGTCCCGTCCACATCACGGAGAATATTTCCGAAGAACTGGGGGTGGTCTCTTTTGAACGCATAGGCCGTAGGCGCGATGTCGTAGTCTTCCAATTCCATTCGGACTACGCCAACATGATCGGTCTCAATTCCTGAGTGCCGCCAGTTGACGCGTTTGTGTGCCGCACCGATGGATTCCACGAAATTCGTATCCGACGCATCCCATCCGACGAGATAGCTGTCAACGAGGGAGGGCGCGCCATCGTAGACTCGCCAGAAGTAGCGGGGGTAATCGGCGAGGTTTTCACTCGAATCGGCGACGATGAGTGATTCTTCAATCACATTACTCGAAGCGAGCATGAAGGTGTGATGATTGTCGATGAATACACTATCGCGATGGATGATATTTTGCGTCGGATTACCCTGGAATTGCCCGCCGTCGCCGGCGTAGAGCGCGGTGTCGTTCGCGTACCAAGTATTCTGGTCGAATACGTGATCGGAGTATTCAATCCATCCGGAATTCTTGATGATGGAGTGGTCCGACCCAAGCCTATCAAATATGTCGAAGCCATTCATGTTGCTGTGTGCTGTGTTACCGAGAAAGCTTCCCAGCGGCTGTTCATCGGCTATTCTATCCGTGTAGTAGGTGAGACCGGCGGCGAGCCCTATTACCTGGGTTGGGAAGATGAACCAGTACCCGGTACCTTCGGATCCTGCAGCGACGTTGTATTCGAACGTATTGTTGGGGTTGGTGATCCAGTAGCTCGCGGGAGTGCGGTTCTGTGCTTCGTCATGGGAGTTGTCTGATGGGGTGACCTCCTCGCCTTGAGCGGGACGTTTGGTCAGCGCGACGAGGTTGTAGCGAATGGTGTTGTAGAATTCGGAGCCGTCCTCCAAAAACACTCCGTGACCGATGTGATTGTAGAAAATATTGTTTTCGACCGTGGTATAGTCCGTGCCATGAATCGTGATGCCGCGATTGAAGGATTCATGTACGGCATTGTCACTGAAGTATTGACCTGATCCCGAATCCTGAAGCAGGTGCCAGTGGAAGGGGTACCGCGCGAGTAGACTCTTCTGTCCGCCGCGATAAATTTCGACACCTTTGATATACCCTTCACCCGAGGGATGCGTCGTTTCGCCATCCACCATGGGACCGTGAATCATCACGTGTGCACCGAAGCCATCGGTCGTGCTGTCCGCCGCACCTTGGATGGTAACGTTCCGCGAAAGCAGGCCCACTTCTGCACGTATGTCGGCGTACCAATCCTTACTGTCACTCGGACGCGTATATTGGTAAATTACTCCGAGGTGATCGTTTGCCAGAGGTGACGAAATATTTACGGTGAGGCCTCCGTTGGCGACCGAGGAAATCGTCACCGTCTCGACTTCGGTCCAGTCCGATGTCGATGCGGTGATGACGATGACATCTCCAGCTTCCCAGTCCACAGCATCGCTCAAGGTAAGCTGTGTCGCTCCAGCAGACACCGTCGCGTCCAGATGCGTCCACTCATAATTGCGGTCCTCACCGTGAATATTAATAGTCCCACCCATCAACGCAACCAACGCGCGCGCACCCATGTCATGTGTATCCGACCCCATCGTGTGCTCAAAGTTCTCTGATGACTCGCCTTTTAGCGTGAGAACGAATCGATTTGTAAATCGTGACACATCTGTACCGGCCGTGAATTCCGCTGTCGCTCCCATCACAATCAACGAGTCACACGTCAGTGAGAGGTCAGCCGCGTCCACTGTCAACGTCCCCATGACTTTCAGCTCGCCACACTCCACATTCTGATCGAGAAGGAGGTCGATTCCCGATGGAATAACTATATCTTCCTCCGTACCTGTGGGAACCGAACCGCCCCACGTCGCGCCATTACTCCAATCGCCAGACTGCGTGGCTGTGGCTGCATGGGCGCCGACTTGAATAAGTGTTACGAATAACGCCAAACCGTATAGAAACACTTGTCGACAAACTAGAGAGAGAGCACGTGCGTCTGAATAATGCATAGTTTCTCCATACTCGTTGAACCGATACATGAAGTATTGTCTCGCAAAACCGTATCGTTGTCAAATCCTATACAGCCGCCTGGTCCCGCCCCTCTAAACGAGTCCAATATTTGCTATTGTAAAAGGTCGTGAAATTGGGTTCAGACAAGGAGGGCAAGATGCCTAGAAAACGATTTACCTCTGAACAGATTATTGGGAAGCTCCGTGAAGCGGAAGTGGCTTTGGCCAAGGGTAAGGCCGTTCCTCTGGTGTGCAAGCAAATTGGGGTCACCGAGCAGACCTATTACCGTTGGCGCAAGGAGTATGGTGGCTTGAAAGCCGATCAGGCAAAGAAACTACGCGTGCTGGAGAAGGAAAATGCCCGCCTTAAGAAGCTAGTGGCAGACATGGCTCTGGATAACGACATCCTTCGGGAGGCCGCCTCGGGAAACTTCTGAGCCCGGTGAAGCGTAAACGGGCA
>JAYGCN010000151.1:0-6082 GCA_046583315.1 Candidatus Hydrogenedentota bacterium | reverse complement strand
GGTCGTGCGCGTACTCAATCGCTTAAAAGAATGGCGTGGACTTCCCGAACAAATACGCTTGGACAACGGCCCAGAATTCATCGCTCATAAGCTCATCGACTGGGCCGAGGAGCATAAGGTGAAGCTGGCCCACATTCAGTCCGGAAAGCCCACTCAGAACGCGTTTATTGAACGCTTCAACAGAACCTACAGAGAGGAGGTACTCAGCGCACACCTGTTTCATTCCTTAGAAGAAGTACGCGAAATAACCTGGTGGTGGATGATGGACTACAACGAAGAACGCCCACATAGTGCCACCAATCGCGTTCCGCCAACGGTCTACAGAAAACAAATTGAACAACAAATAAACCCAGAAAACTCTACTTTAGAAATGTGCCCTTGACAGGGAAGCTTACAGATGTTGTCTGGCAAGTAGGATTATCGATTGCGATCAGATAGTATCGATGTTGACATCAATAACGCCAGAAAGCATTAATGTAACAACTGCTATACAACTTACCGTCTGATATGCATTTTGTCAAGGGGAAATTCCGGATATCTGCTTAAGTAATACACTATATATAGTATGTTCATAATATGGACACACAATTTGGGAAGCGGAAACAAGTCGAGTGATGGGAACATTTTAGTGAGCAAATTGTTGAAAATTGTATTTTTGGGAAAATTCTGCTGGTTATAATTTGTATTGCGATTGATGTTCTTACTCGGTCAGGCCGAGATCGTGGGCGAGATCGAGGATGGTGAATCGATTTCGGATGTAGCGGGCGCGTTTTTGGGCGTTGTAGTATTCTTGGGTGGGGGCGGTGAGGTCTTCGGGAATGATGGGGCCACCGGATTGTTGGATGGCGTTGGCGACGGTTTGGGCGGGCAGGAGATCGGCGGGCAGTTGTTGTTTGAGTTGGGGGAGCAGGGTCTGGAAGAAGCGGAGGGCTTTGCGCATTTCGTCGCCGTTTTTCTTTTTGGCATCCCATTGTTCGTGGATTTTCGGCGCGATGGTGCCCCAGTCGTCGTCGATGGCTTGCCGGATGAGGCGGTCGTCGAGTTTTCGTTCGATGAGGGCATCCACGTCGATATCTTCGGGGTTGAGGGCGAGGACTTTTTCCCAGAGCTCGAGGCAGTAGATGGTGCCGACGCCGACTTGGCTGCCGTGGAAGTCGTTGGGCAGATCGTAGAGTGCGGATTTCATGTCGAGGTAGTGGGAAAGTAAGTGTTCGCCGCCTGATGCGGGTGCGGAGGATCCGGCAATGACCATGGAGCAGCCAGAGAGCAGCAGGGCTTCCATGACGTGTTGGATGGATTCGGGGTCGCCTTCGGGTACGCGCGGGGCGTGTTCGAGGATGAGTTCTTGCGTGCCGTCAAAGAATTCGCGCGGGCGATGGCAGTAGTAAACGCCTTCAAGCAGGTGTGCGGCGCGCCAATCGGTGGAGGAGGAACATTTGGAAAGGAAATCGGCGACTCCGGCGGCGGTCATGCGCGTGGGGGCGGTGGCGGCGTGTTCGGGATTGCAGAATACGCCGAGCGCGGGTGTGCAGGGCAGGGTACGTTTGAGTCCGCGGACTTTGAGGGCGGTAATGGCGGAGGTGTAGCCGTTCATGGAGGCGGCGGTGCCGTAGAGGAGGACGGGTTTCTTGAGTTTGTCGCCGGCGTATTTGGCGAGATCGCACAGGGTGCCTGAGCCGACGGCCACGAGGAAATCGGATTCGGTGGCGAAGTTTCGAACTTCTTCGCCTAGTTCTTCGGTGGCTTCGAAGATGTCTGCACCGTATTGGTGGCAGTGAACGGTTTTTCCGGCATCGGTGAGTGCGCGTTCGACCTCTTCACCGCCGACTTGGTAGGTGTTCTCGTCACTGATGAGGAAGGCTTGGGCACCGCAATGTTCGCGTGCGAAATCGGCGAGTTTTTGGGAGGCGTCGAGGCCTTGGTAGCAGGCTTTGATGGGCAGCATATGTTCGTGGCCACATTCGCAGTAGAAGGTGGTGCCCAAGCTGTGCCAACCGAGTTTATCCATGGGGATTTTGGTCCTGCATCTTTTTTATTTTGCGCCACAGGGTATTGCGGCCTATTTTCAGAACGCGCGCGGCCTTGGCCTGGTTGCCGTTGCAGAGTCTGAGTGCGCGCTGGATGTGTTCGAGCTCGACGGCTTCCATCGTGGGCAGGGTATCGAGTGTGGGTACGGCAGCAATGGTGTTGTTGCCTTGCAGGACGCGGTCGATGGTGAGTGTGGCTTCTTTTGGTTGGAAGGGGGTCAAGATGTATCCCCAAACGCCTGCGTGCATGGCGGTGAGGGCATCGGGTATTTGCGAAAGGGACGCGATTACGATAATGGGAGTCTGTTTGGAATCGACTTCGTTCAGCGCGGCGAGATCGATGAAGAGTACTTGGGCATCGGTGAGTGTGGCATCGCGGTGTACGGTGTGACCTTCGGATTCGAGCATGGTTTTGAGGGTAATGAGCTGAATGGAGTCGTGGATGTGCAGTCCGATGATGGCCATGTTACACCTGTGCGACGGGCATGGTGTTGGGGAGCATCATAATTGGAATGCCGAATAGTTTTTGGAGAACAATTGACCGTCTTCAAAGGTGGCAGTCATGGTCTCGTTTTCTTCTTCGTCGTTCATCCATCGCCAGGTAAAGGTTTGGGTGCCGCTACCGTCGGCATCGAGCATGTTGAAGGTATTTTCACCGTGGCGTCCGATGATATTGAATACTTCTTCGTAGGTCATCCCGTTTTTGATCGTCTCGTAGGTGGGTTGGCTGATGGAGAAGTTGGGTTTCTGGGGCGGTGGCACGGCGTTGAGGTCTTCGAGAGTGACACCGGTGTTGAGCAGGGCTTCGCGGACTTGGTTGCGGTGTTGTTCGTATCGCAGATCCCAGTCTGATTTGGCGGCAGCGAGTTCGGCCTCCATGGTTTGGAGATAGACGTCGTGGGTGGTTTGGATTTCCTCGATGCTAAGGTCGAATTTTTCCTGCAACTCGCGGGCGGCAGAGCCTTTACCCACGATATAGGCGATGGGAATTATGGCGACCGCGATGAGAATAGGTATCAATGTTGATTTGTTCACGGATTTCATCCTTGTTTAGCCCAGAATCGGTTTGAGTGCGATTTCGTTTTTTTGTAACCAGTTCACGATTTCGGCCACGATGGTGTCGGGCGATGTTTGGGGTGTCCAGCCGGTTTTTTGGGTAACGTGGGTATTGTCGGTAATGTAAATGGGTATATCCATCTCGCGGATTTCTGGTACTGAAGTGATGTTTATGGAATTTCCCGAATGCGCGGCGCACAGGGTGGTGAGTTCCTGGAGCGATATGCTGATGTCGAGGCCGCCTCCGACGTTGAAGAGTTCGCCGCTGAGTTCGTCGACGTGTTCGACTTGGTGGATGATGAGTTTGAGCAGGTCGTTGACGTGCAGGATGTCGCGCACTTGTTTCCCGGTGCCTTCGTAACCGATGTAGGCGAGATTGCCGCCGTAGACATGGCGTGCGGCCCAGAGGACGACGACGCCTTGATCGACTTTGCCCATTTGCCAGGGGCCGGTAATGATGCCGCATCGGTTGATGATGCCTTTGATGTTGTACATGGCGATGTATTCTTGCAGGAGCAATTCGGAGCAGAGTTTGGTGGTGCCGTAGAGGGAGCGCGGTCCTGTGAGCGGGCAGGTTTCGGCAATGCCGCGATCGCTGATGCCTTGGACCGATTGTTTGGCGTCGATTTGAAAGCGTGTGTCGGATTCGATCAGGGACAGATCGGTGAGGGTTTCGAGAGGATACACGCGGCTGGTTGAGAGGAAGAGGACGGCGGCGTTGTGTTTGCGTGCGAATTCGAAGCAGTTGATGGAGCCGAGTAGGTTGGTGTCGATGAGGTAATTGGGTGCGCCGTCGGTTCCAGCCATGACGGAGGGTTCGGCACTGCATTCAATGAGCAGATCAACGGGACCAATTTCGTCGAGATCGGCGGGAATTCGTATGTCCCCGTGGAAAAACTTTATGCCGGCATCGTTGAGTCTGGGTAAATTAAGTTCTGAGCCGCGGCGTTTGAGGTTGTCGAGCGCGATGATGCGGGCTTTGGGGTAGTGACGACCAAGGCCGATGGCGAGGCTTGAGCCGACGAATCCGGCTCCGCCTGTAATGAGAATGGATTGGGTGGACACGTTTTTCTCTTTGGGTTGGATGACTAGATAATTGGATTATTATGGTGAATCGCGCGTCGTTGGCACAAGTTTATGGGGTTTGAAATGTTGATGCGAAAAAGGGGTTGTGGATTGTGATTTGAAATCGTAGACTATTGGGAGATTGGTTAAGCGCGTGGGAGGCGAAATAGTATGGATGAGCGCAGAGTGGGGATTCGACGTCAGGATGATCGTGATCGCCTGGAAGCATTGGGACAAACCACTTCAGATGCGCACGAGCGTAAGACGCACAAACGTCAATTGCGTCGGGCGATACGGCATGCCTGCAAGGCTGAACTTACGATAGAAATCTCGCATCAGCGGGGGGGAGTGAGGAATGGATAGTGGAACGGCAGAAAATTCCGAGTCGGGTGGTGGATCTGAGTGAGGAGGGTGCTGCATTTTTTACGCGTTATCCTGCCACGACGAACCAGAGCTTTCATTTTGCGATCAATTTGGCTGCGGGCGGGAAGATTGAGGGGCAGGCGGATGTGCGTTGGGTCAAGCAGAAGGAATCGGCGAATGGATATGCCATCGGCTGCCGATTTTCTCCAATCGATGATGCCAATGTGAGGCGAATTCAATCGTTTTTGGAGGAGTTGGATGCGACGCTGGGTCTGGGTGCGGGGACTCTCGACTGATTGGCGCGGGGTTCAGGCGTTGCCCAGCCCGGACTGCAGATCGTTCTCGGTGTTCGGTGTCTCGCCTTTGGTGAGCACGCTTATATTGTGCTTAATCTCTTCGACGTGGTGTAGCGTGGCCATGGGGATGGATGTGGGCCGGGGCGAGTCATTTTTGTTGGTGATGTCTTCGTCCTCGGAGGGTTGGGTTTCGAATTCCATGCGATCCAGCAGTGCTGCGCCTTCAAGTGTGTCCAGATCGGCGAGATCGGTTTCGATGGGTGCTGATTTGGAATCTTCCTGTTCGCGTTGTTCATCGGTGTAGGATTCGATGGCCGAGCGAATCCAGGAGGCGGCACCGCTTAAGGCTTCGTCAATCTTTTGTAGTTCGTCGTAGAGATGTGCTTCGTTCTTTTTGAGTTCCGTTTCGCTTGCTTCGAGGTCGGCAATGTGTGTTTCGAATTGTTGAATCTGGTTGTTGACGCGTAACGAGGCGATGGACTCTTTTTTTCGCGCGTCTTCGAGGGATAAATCGAGGGAAACGATTGCTTCTGTCTTGGCTATCAGTTCTTCTTGCAGCATTGTGAATTGTTCGCTCTGATTTTCGCATTGTGTGGTCAGGGATTCGATTTCGGCCTCGCGCGATGTGATTCGTTCGTCAAGTTCGAGGCGATCCTGCTCCAATCGAGCGATGGATGCGGTCCATTCATCTTGTTGTTCGCGGAGCTGGTGCAGGTTGGGCCCATTTTCGCCGGCAACTTCTTCATGTTGTTGGAAAATCTTCTCGAGCTCGTGAATTTCTTCGAGCTGCCGTGTGTGGAGCTGCTGGGATTCGGCGAATTCTTCTCGATTGGACTGCATTTCTTTGACGAGTTGTTCGGCGCGTAACACGAGTGCGCGCGCTTCGGTGCGGGTCGGGTCGTCGTCGTCGCTCATCGCGGTTGCTTGGGTATCGGCACTTTCGTTTAGCTTGATCCGAAGTTCGTCGCGTTCGGTTTCGAGGCTGTCGATACGGGAGTGGAGCCCGGAAGCTTCTTTTGTGGCAACGGCGTTGAGCGAGTTCTCGCCGCGCAGTTGCTCGAGTTCATCGAGGATTTCTTGTGGAATCGCGGAGGCATCGGGCGTGCTGTTCGATTCGGAGGATTGTTTGGCCTGTAACAGTTTGAGCTCGGTCCGCGTAACTTCCAGTTCTTTTCGCAGGCTGAGCAATAGTGAGTCGTCTTCTTCGTCCGTGCCGGATTCGTGGGATTCGGAGGAAGATGTGAGGAACTGCTTGAGATCCGCGATTTCGTTTTC
>JAYGCN010000111.1:0-8457 GCA_046583315.1 Candidatus Hydrogenedentota bacterium | reverse complement strand
CACATCAATATGCCCGTTATGCGCTTCGACGACACTGGATGCAATGGAGAGTCCTATACCGGTCCCCTCAAAATGGCGGGTCATCGAACTGTCCACCTGATAAAATTTCTGGAAGATACGTCCGATGTTTTCTTCTTCGATGCCGATGCCGTAATCGCTGATGGTCAATACTATGTCGCTCTCTTCGCCACGTCGTACCGCGATATCGACGTGGCTCTGTTCATGACTGAACTTGATCGCGTTGGACAGGAATATGCCCATCACCTGGGAAAGTTTGTCGCGATCACCCCACATGAAAATCGCCTCATCCGGCACCAGAGCATTGATCCGGATGTCCTTGTGCATCGCGGCCGGCAAAGCCGATTGAACGGACTCCTTAATGAGATCGCCCAGCCCAAAAACCGATTCATAGAGATGAATTCCGCGGATCTCCATGCGACTGAACTCGATCATTTCATGAATCATGACCGACAAGCGATTGAGGTTGCGCGTCATCACATTGAGCGCACCGATTTGAGGACCTTCCACCGCACCCAGTGTGCCCGCCTGAAACATCTCGACATACCCCTCTATCGTGCTCAGCGGAGTGCGCAACTCATGGCTCACATTCGAAAGCAACGTATCCTTGGCCTTGTCCAACTCGAGCAGCTCTTCGTTCGCACGTTCAAGTTGTTGGGCATGCGTCTCCAGCTCATATTGCATCTCTTTGACCTCGTGCAGATCCGTGACCACAAGGGAGTAGTGATTTCGTGCATCGTCATCGCCTGTCGCCGTCGCAATGGCAACTTTCATCGGGAGATATCCGCCGGCGGAATGGACGAAGTCGTATTCCTGACTTTCAATCTTGTCCGGAGCATTACTCGTCAATTTGAACGCACTCTTCAGTCGCGCACGCTGATCCGGCGGAAGGAATTCAAAGATCTCTCTGCCCACGAGTGCCGCGTGTTCGATCTTCAACAAACGTCCCATGATGGCGTTGGCAAATACAATGCGGAAATGTTCGTCAACCGTCAGGAACCCTTCGTGCATCTGCATAAGCAGGTCGGCGAGATGTTCCTTGGAATCGTTGATTTCGCGGGTCTGCCCCTCGACGAGTGCCTGCAAGTCATCCGTGTATCGTTTCAAACGGACGGCCATACGCTGCTGTTTTGTCGTGTCGCGGATAATGAACAAGTCACCTTCACGGACCCGTTTTCGATTGAATATCGGGGCGACCGTGACATCGTATTGATGCACTTCCCCGTGGCGATCCCAATCAACATTGAACTGGCGTACCGAGCCCTTTCGGTGCGTATCAACCGAATATTCCTCGGATTGAACTCCGATTCCTTCTGCCAACTTCCAAACGTTCTTTCCGACAAGATCCTCTTCGGCCACCCCGATAGAATCCAGAACCGCCCTATTTACGAGGACGACGTTCCCATCCTGACCGACCAGCAGAAACCCTTCACCGATATGGTCTGCGACGTTTCTGAATCGATCAACCACCTGATCAATCATGGCCTCGGAACGCACCATCGAGTACATGACGGCAAGCAGACCGATAAATAGACTCCCGATACCGAGTTGGCGTGACAATTCACCGATCGCCGGAGAGACATATTCAAAGTCGACAAGGCGTTCAGACAGACCCGTAACCGAAACAACCGCGCCCAAGGTAAGACCTGTCAGGCTGGCAACCAGCAGGATACGTTGGAGACCATCGCTGTGAACACGAGCCAGTACGTTGCCGCCGACGAACAGGGGTACGGCAAGGCAGACCAGCACGATCACGCCCTGAAGAATCGGATCCTCCAGCTGCGTGGAAAACAGGACACCCGCCATCCCCAAAGCCACCGGAATCAAGAAGAACGGGCGTTCTTTTGCAATTCGTTTTACTTTATGCGGCATCGTTTCGTAGCGACTCCTTAATCAACACAGTAATTATCGCATGTCCTGCAGGAATCCTGCAAAACTACTGAATTCACACTACATTATCACGCATCTGAGCAATCGCCATTGAGGCCAGCTCATCGCAACGCTCGTTCTCATCTACTCCGCTATGTCCTTTAACCCACGCCCACTCAATCGTATGCTGTGCGGCAAGTTCGTCCACTTCGCGCCACAGATCCAGGTTCTTGATCGCCCCCGTTTTGCGTTTCCACCCCTTGGCTTTCCAATCGGCCATCCATTGCGTGATGCCAAGCCGCACGTATTGCGAGTCAGTATATATCGTAACGATGCAGGGCCGCGTCAAGGTCTTGAGCGATTCGATCGCCGCCTTGAGTTCCATGCGATTGTTTGTGGATTCGAGTTCGCCGCCGGACAATTCTTTTCGATGCTGCCCGAAAAGCATTACCGCCGCCCAACCCCCAACACCGGGATTGGGTTCGCAACCCCCGTCCGTATAAATGATAACTTGTTCGCTCATATTCCAGGCTTAATCCTCGTCCGGCGGAGACATCAGTTTGAAGCGATTCGCGATACGTTGGTGACCAAAGCGTTCCGCCAAATCCATCGCGGTCAGTCCTTCGTTATTCTTAGTCCACGGATCGACCCGAACTTTCAGCAAGTCGTTCACACATTCAACGGAGCCTTTCATCGCGGCATGGTGCAAGGCCGTGTCCCCGAAATCGTCCTGAATCGATGCGTCGGCCCCGCGTTTTATCAGGAAACGCAGAAGCGGGCGCATGTTTCGTCCCGCGCAGATGTGCAGGGCCGTCAATCCCGTGTCATCCTGAGCATTCACGTCCAGCTCATAGGTGACCAGAGCCTGCATCGAATCCAGGCGATTGTGTGAGGCCGCATAATGCAGCGGGGTCTTGCCCAATTCATTGGTCGATTGAAGTAAGCCCGGATCGGCATCGAGCACCATCTCCAACGATTCGATATCACCCTGTCCCGCGAGATCGTGGATACTCGGAGCACACCCGATGAGTATTGCGACGACAATGAACAGGCTCCCCCTGATCAAAGACTTGCTCATGTTCATACGATTACGAAATCCCCCGTTTTTGCAATCTTCGGAGCCCTATGTTAGCATTTACACCCCATAGCAAGCACCTGCGAAATAAAACCCTACCCGAAAGTGACCATGCGCATACTCATTACCGGCTCCAGCGGCCAAATCGGAACGAATCTTGGCCTGAAACTCCAACGCGAGGGACATTTTGTCTACGGCGTGGACATTCGCGCGAATACGTGGACGGATGAAATCGAAACGTTATTGCAAGACCTGAGCGTGCCGTACAAGTCCTTCGAGAACGGCATCGGCCACGCAGAATATCCAGACAACATCGATGTCGTTGTGCATCTGGCCGCCCACGCCAAGGTTCACCAGCTTGTGGAGCAACCAGACCGGGCTCTCGAAAATATCACGATGACCTACAATGTGCTCGAATATTGCCGCTGTAACAAAGTCCCAATCATCTTCAGCAGTTCACGCGAAGTGTATGGAGATATTCATCGCTACATCACCGAGGAATCCCACGCAGACTTCGCCTTCACCGAATCCCCCTACTCTGCCAGCAAGATTTCTGGGGAAGCGCTCATCTACTCCTACGCGCAATGTTACGACCTGCCCTACGTCATTTTCCGCTTCAGCAACGTCTACGGTCGCTTCGATAACGACATCGAGCGCATGGAACGCGTGATTCCGCTATTCGTGCAACGTATTCAGGACGAGCAACCCATCACGGTGTATGGCGGCGAGAAGGTTTTGGATTTCACCTTTGTCGACGACTGTATCGCTGGAATATCGGCAGGTATCAAGTTACTCTTCGACAATACCGACAAGAATCACACAATCAATCTCGCCTATGGACAGGGCCAGTCTCTGGTTCAAATGGCCGAGTACGTAGGCGAATCGCTCGGCAAAACGCCGAACATGACCGTTGAACCCTCGCGCGTGGGTGAAGTCACGCACTATGTGGCGAACATCGGGAAAGCGCGTACTTTATTGGGCTACGACCCGACTACCAATCTGAAAGACGGGATTCAAAAAGCTGTTGAGTGGTCGTCGGAATTCGCGAAACAGCAGTAGCTTACTCAGCACCAAGGTGTTTATTGAAAAACGCCATGAGGCCATGCGTATAATCCGCGCCGGATTTCCAGAAACCTTCGTGGTGCTCTCCGTGGATGTCCAAGAACACTTTTGGCTCCGGTGCCAATTCGAATAAGCATCGACCGTGGTCGTATGGAATCAGCGTATCCAGTTCGCCATGCACAACGATGACTGGTGACAGGATGTCCGCCATCTTGGACTCGTTATCGAAGCGATTTCGTCCGAACACCCATCCTGGCAACCATCGGTTATGTTCGCGAATGATTTTCGGAACCGACCGAAACGCACTTTCAATGACCACCGCTCCGGCTGACTCTTCGGTCGCGAGTTGGACGGTCGGTCCAGCCCCCAGCGAGCGTCCGAAGAGAATTATTTCGGTTGCTGGAATGTCCAATACGTCTCGCGCATACCTCCATACGGCGCGGATGTCGGCGTAACAGCGTTTTTCGGTTGTAGTGCCCGTGCTGTTACCGTACCCGCCGTAGTCATAAGCTAGTACGTTGAACTCCATTTCTCGAAAAATGGAAATCGACTTGAGACGATCTCCGATATTTCCGGCATTGCCATGCGAGAATAGAATTGTGCGCCGTGTCTCGTGTTCAGCAGGAATATACCAGCAGAGCGTTTTCCGATCGCCTACTTGCAAAAACGTTTCTTCGTAGAACCAGCCCTTGACACTTGGATCTGTAGCGACCTTACGTGTGGCGCGATAGAGCAAGCTGCCGGAAAAGTAATAGAGCAAGAAATTAATAATTATGATGACACACGTAGAGAGAAAAATGATATTTGTCATAAAAAATCCGTTCTAAACCTGCCGATAGCTTAGTCCATCTCTTGACTAAAATTACAATCGAGTCTATACCTAATTATTGGCTGCTAATCCCGTATACCCGTAAAATAAGTGTTGACTATTTCGATTTGGTGCTGTAAAGTTTTAATTACTCGTTTCAAATTGTATTCCATGAAATAGAAGAGGAGTTGCAAATGTTTAGACAATATTCTCTACTTGCGTTCGTTTGCCTGGTAGCCGCTTTTACTGGTTACCATACCCCCGTCTTTGGCCACGGAACTTCAACGAATAGACCTTTGGGTCTTGAAACGGTGCTTCGCGACACGATAGCCGCCGATCTGCCGGTTGCCGATTTACCTGACCCGGGAGCCTTCGTCAATTACGAAACGCCTCATGTCCATCCGCTGGACATCAGCCCGGATGGAAATACGCTTGCAGTGGTAAACACGCCGGACGGGTATGTGGAACTGTTCAGCATCGATGGATCAGGATCCCTCACACATTCCAACTCGATCAAGGTCGGAATCGATCCGGTCACGGCCCGCTGGCGGAACAACAGCGAATTGTGGGTGGTGAACCACATATCAGACTCGATTTCCATTGTGGATGTGGCTGCAGGCCTCGTGGAACGCACGCTGATCACCTATAGCGTTCAGCTGGTTGGAGCGACGACTCCGAACGGCGACGAACCGGCGGATGTAGTTTTCTATGAAGACGACTCAATAGCGTTTGTATCCTGCTCAAGGACAGACTTTATTCAGATATGGGATTTATCGACCTACACACAATTTCCCGGTGAAAATGCCATTTATATGGAAGGTGAAGATCCTCGAGTCATGGACATCTACCAAGACAAGCTTTATGCCGCCATCTTCGAATCGGGAAACGGCACGACGCTGCTCTTCGGTGAATCGGCCGGTAACGGCGCCAGCACCGCGATGCCGCCCAATACCGCCGTGTTGAATTTCGGCCAACGGACCGACCACCCCTATTATTGGGACAGCGCGAACGATTCGGGCTATGCCACCCCCGACGATCCGGCGACAACGGAACAAGACGAAAGTGCACGGGTCTACCAGGTTTATGCTGTTTATCCGCCGCCCAATGACGGCACATTGTCTCCCGGTGCGGCCGGTCTGGATTATGCGACCGGTCTCGGAACCTGGCAAACGCCTCACGGAACCGTAGATATCAATGAAACAGACGTAGCGGACAGAGATCGATTTGAAGACGAGAACACGACCTCCCTTTGGACCAATCAGAACACCCAACGCTACTACTTCCCGCCACCTACATCTATGATCGTTCGGCGCGACTACGCAGTTGCCGCCTTCGATGCAGGAGCATGGCTGGACGACAACGGGGGCGACTGGACCAAATGGGTCTCCGGCATTGACGTCGACAAAGACGGTGTTTATGACGTGGGCGACGGGGATGTCGACTACACGGATGAGAGCGGCCGCGTTTTCGGCTGGGACTTGTTGGACAACGATATCGCCATTCTGGATCTCGCTGCTACTGACTACGAGTATATAAATGCGAATCAATCCTACGCTACCGAGCAGATGAACATGTGCATGGCCTTGGCGGTTAAAAAGAATGGGGCTAACGCGGGCTACGTTTACATGGTCGGTATCGAGGCTACCAATGAGGTCCGCTTTGAACCGAACCTGACCGGTACATTTGTACGTGTCATGCTCTCGGTGACCCAAGCGGACGGCACACCCGTGCGGCTGCTAGACCTGAATGAAGCTCATTTAGATGCGGCCGAAGGGGGCGCTGGCTTGGGTTACCAGGATGGAAATGTAGCCCAACCCGAGCGAGATAAGTCGATTGGTGACCCTCGAGGTGTCGCATTTTCACCTTCTGGTGCCACGGTATATATCTCGGGCTTGGGCTCGAACAACGTACTCGCGCTTAGCACAACCGAAGTAGAGAATGATACTCCGGACCCGCGGTATAGTGCGGGCCACACCATTGAAGTCGGCGTCGGCCCAACCGGCATCAAGCACCACGGCACTTTGAATCGCCTATACGTAGTGAATAAGTTCGATGCCTCTGTGAGCGTAATTGACACTTCGACGGCAGGCTCCGAGACGGTCGTCCAGACATTGGCCTTCCATGACTCAACGCCTGACTTCATCAATACGGGTCGCGTACACTTCTATAGTACGCACGAGAACTCAGGGCTAGGGCAATTGGCCTGCGCTTCTTGCCACATTGACGGCCGCATGGACCGCCTGGCCTGGGATTTGGGCAACCCGGCCGCGCTCGTCGATGCGATGGACGATTTGCTCAGCCCGGTGGATTTGAACTTTACCGATATCCGTGGCTTCGGTGATGGACTCGATGTCGGCGCTGGCGCTGAACAGACACTCGTCGCGCCAGGTTCGGTCATCATGAATACGTTGATGTTCGCTGGTGGCTCAGGCACTAATTCCGAGGCAGGATTCGAGAAATTCCATCCAATGAAAGGCCCCATGACCACCCAGACCCTGCAGGATATCATTGGCAAGGAACCGCACCACTGGCGCGGTGACAAACGCGGTATCGAACAATTCGCGGGTGCGTTCGATGGATTGCAGGGCGACGATGTACCACTGAACTCTACAAGTATGCAGGAGTTCGAAGACTTCCTGTCCGCTATTAACTTTCCTCCTAATCCCTTCCGTCCACACGACAACACTTTGCCAGGTGGTCCGAATGCGGACGGCGGCACAAACCCCAACCTGGACATGACCGGCTTCTTTACCGCACCACCAGGAACGGGACATATGGACGAAGTGTTGTCGGCATCCGGGACTCCGATGGAGACCGTAGTGCCCTTGGGCGGTGATGCCTGGAACGGATTCAAGATGTATGTCGATTTCCAGGCCGATAGCACCTTACGTTGCGTCGATTGCCACACCTTACCGATTGGTGCCGGACCCATCGAATTCAAGGATCAATTCGATTTACCGCCGTTCATCGATGACAACTTTCAAAACATCCCGCCGGGAACGGAGGGCGAAGCGCATCAGATGGTCGTTGCGCTGGATGGTACCGGTCAACCTCATATCAAAGTGCCGCAGACTCGAAACCAATATGACAAAGAGGGCTTCTTCTTGAACCAACTTGAAGGCGGCTCTGGCGATCCGATGCCCAGTCGCGCAGGATTCGGTGTACTGCACGACGGCGCGATTGACGGTGTGGTGCGATTTCTTTCGGAACCGGCGTTCTCGAACATCAACCGGACAAATGATACGCAACCGCAACCCACTCTATCCGCATCGACAAACAGCGCGACGACCGACGATGAAATGGTCGCCGATATCGTAACGTTCACGCTCGCACTAGGTGGCGCGGACTTTGATTATCTGACCACGCTACCGGGCGCGCCTACACTTCGCATACCGCCCGCAGCGGTAGACTTGTCCGCGCACTCGGGTGTCGGCTTCTCGATCACCGTCGATTCCACGCCGGCTGGTTCCTCTTATGAAGAAGACGTGATCTACGCGATGACCCGTCGCGCAAACGATGGGCATTTGGGCCTTGTCGTCTTCGGAGTGAAGAGTGCTGAACGTCGTTGCTGGATTCACTCATCGAGTGAAGACGGAACGACCATCTTCCAGTCCGACCGCCTGGG
>JAYGCN010000270.1:0-12140 GCA_046583315.1 Candidatus Hydrogenedentota bacterium | reverse complement strand
TCACATCCGCAAGTCCGGATGATTATGAAAGGGTATAAGTCGGTTATACAGCAGTAAATAGCTTGTTGATGTAGCACACCTGAATAGCATTATCGATCATTCTTAGCCATGAAGGAGCGAGAGCAGTGTCAGAAACGAACGCGATTAAGCCGAGACGATTTGGTGAAACCTCACGAACGGATCGGTGGTGGCTCCAGCCGTTAACCGTGTTCACAATCCTGTCGAGTTTCGTCATCTATGCGACTTGGGCGGGTATGCAAGGCGTGAATTATTTTTTTCATGAAGGTGGTGCCCACTATCTTTCCCCGATGTACTCACCGCTCCTGTACGGGCAAGCCCATGAACCACGCATTTTTGCAGCACTCCAGCCCGGTTGGTGGCCAAGTTTTCTTCCCTTTTCACCGGCGATTCTGATTCTCGCGGGGCCCGCAGGCATGCGTGTCACTTGCTACTATTATCGTGGTGCTTACTATAAAGCATTCTGGGCAGACCCGGTTGCGTGTGCCGTCGGCGAACCGCGCAAGTCTTATTGGGGAGAGAATCGGCTGCCCCTTATCTTGCACAATGCGCATCGTTTCTTTTTTTACGTCGCCTGTCTTTTCGTTTTTGTTTTGACTTACGATGCGCTCCGGGCATTCTGGTTCACTTCCGATGATGGCAGCAACAAGTTCGGCATCGGCGTGGGCTCCATTGTTCTCTTGTTGAACGCCATTTTCCTGGGCGGATACACCTTTGGCTGTCATTGCAGCCGTCATCTTTTCGGCGGACGATTGAATTGTTTTGAGAAAGCAAAGGTGTCGAAAGCGTGTTACGACTGTGTGAGCTCCTTGAATAAGCGGCATATGAATTGGGCATGGGTGAGCCTGGTCTGGGTCGGGTTCACCGATGTATACATTCGAATGTGCGCGATGGGTATATGGACAGATTGGAGATTTTTTTAGTGGCGGACATTGAAACTTTCGAATATGACGTATTGGTAATCGGTGCCGGCGGCGCAGGATTAAGTGCGGCGATCAGGGCATCGGCCTCCGGTGTAAAAGTTGGCGTGATTTGCAAGTCGCTTTTGGGCAAGGCGCATACCGTAATGGCAGAAGGCGGTGTCGCTGCTGCCATGGCCAACGTCGACGAACGCGACAGCTGGAAGGTCCACTTCGCCGATACGATGCGCGGCGGTCAATATCTGAATAATTCGCGGATGGCCGAGTTACATGCTCGTGAAGCGCCGGATCGAGTTCGCGAGCTGGAAGCGTGGGGTGCCTTATTTGATCGCACAAAGGAAGGGAAGATTCTTCAGCGCAATTTCGGTGGTCACAAATACCCGCGACTTGCGCATGTCGGTGATCGCACGGGCCTGGAAATGATTCGCACGCTACAGGATCACGGAATTCATCAGGGAATCGAATTCCACATGGAATTTACCGTGTACCGCCTGCTGAAGGACGGGGACCGGGTTACGGGTGTTTTCGCTTATGAGCGGGAGAAAGGCCGATTCCGCCTGTTCAAAGCCAAGGCCGTGATTATGGCTACCGGTGGATTCGGACGTGCCTACAAAGTAACCAGCAATAGTTGGGAATATACCGGAGACGGGCATACGCTCGCCTACGATGCCGGTGCCGAACTGATAGACATGGAATTCATTCAGTTTCATCCGACCGGCATGGTGTGGCCGCCTAGTGTACGCGGCATTCTCGTGACCGAAGGCGTTCGCGGTGAAGGCGGCGTTTTGACCAACAGCGAAGGCCGCCGTTTCATGTTCGATGACATTCCGGACTTATACGTGAGTTCGACCGCTGACAACGAAGACGAAGGGTGGCGCTACACGCAAGGGGATCGGGATGCGCGTCGTCCGCCTGAACTGTTGACGAGGGACCACGTCGCCCGTTGTATCGTAAAACAGATTAAAGAGGGGAAAGGCAGTCCGCATGGAGGCGTCTTTCTGGATATCTCGTGGATTAAGGAACATCTTCCGAAAGCCGAAGAGCATATCAAGAAAAAACTGCCCAGCATGTACCACCAATTCAAGGAACTCGCCGGAATCGACATCACCAAAGAGGCGATGGAAGTAGGCCCCACGACGCACTATGCGATGGGCGGGATTCATGTTGATGCGGATACGCAAATGTCGACGGTCCAGGGACTTTATGCAGCGGGCGAATGTGCGGCCGGTCTGCACGGAGCCAATCGATTGGGCGGTAACTCCTTGTCCGATCTTCTCGTATTTGGAAACAGGGCCGGCGAAAACGCTGCGCTTCACGCCAAGGAATATGACCATTCCACGACGAGCGACGATGTCATCAACGATCTCACGCAGCAAGCCTTGGCGCCTTTGGAGCGTTTTGAAGAAACATCGGGTGACGCGCAAAACCCCTACCAGATACAGTACGAATTGCAGGACTTCATGCAGGAACAAGTCGGGATTGTCCGCGTTGAGGATGACATGAAGGAAGCGCTCGACAAAATAGGGCAGCTGAATGAACGCGTTAAGACCGTTGCGGCGTGCGGAAATCGCCAGTACAATCCCGGATGGCACACGGCTTTGGATCTCCAGAATCTTCTCACGGTGGCTGAGGCGGCAACACGGGCGGGTATCGAGCGCAAGGAAAGTCGCGGTGCGCATTTTCGGGACGATTATCCCGACAAAAGCGATGAATTTGCCAAGGTCAATATCATCATCAATAAACAGTCAGATGGCAGCATGGTTATTCGACAAGTACCGATAAAGACACTCACGAGCGAACAAACCAGCATTATCGAGGAGAACGCGTGATGGCTGAAGCACGATTCAGTATTTGGCGTGGCGATGAGAGCGGCGGTGATTTCGAGGAATATACGACAGAAATCTCCGAGGGCATGGTCGTGCTCGATGCGGTTCACCAGATTCAGGCTGAATCTGCGAATGACCTGGCCGTGCGTTGGAATTGTAAGGCGGGGAAATGCGGTTCCTGTTCCGCTGAAATCAACGGTCGCCCCAAACTGATGTGCATGACGCGGATGAGTGATCTACCTCTTGATGAGACGATCACGATCGAGCCTATGCAGGCATTCCCCGTACAGAAAGACCTGGTTTGCGACGTTTCCTGGAACTATCGCGTGAAGGAAAAGATACAAAAGTTTACGCCGAGACCCGCGGACCATGAAGACGGAACGTGGAACATTCATACCATGGACACCGAACGCGTCCAGGAGTTTCGCAAATGCATCGAATGTTATCTTTGTCAGGATGTATGCCATGTTCTACGCGAACATAAGCTGCATGACAAATTTATTGGACCGCGATTTCTGGTGTACACTGCTGGAATGGAAATGCAGCCGCTGGATACGGAGAAACGAACGAAGGAACTCAAAGACGAATATGGAATCGGTTACTGCAACATCACGAAATGTTGCACGACGGTGTGCCCGGAGGGGATTTTGATCACCGACAATGCCATCATCCCGCTCAAAGAACGTGTGGCTGATGATTTCTACGATCCCATACGTAAGATCATTCGGATGATCAAGAAATAGAAGGAGAATTTCGATGAAACAGCTTAAGAAAATCTCGAAGGCTTCGGTTCCGCGAGCATTGGCGATGGCCGAGAGGTATCGATTACTCAACGAGCCCAACGAAGCCGAAAGTTTGTGTTTGGATATCCTCGCGGTGGATTCCGAAAACCACGACGCTCAGATCATGTTAATCCTCTCGCTTTCCGATCAGTTGCCTGAGCGGATGCATGCCTTTGAAGAGGCGCAACTTCTGGTGGATGAATTGAAGAGCGGGTATGATCGCAACTATTACTCCGGTCTGCTGTGTGAGCGACGAGCGCGCGCACACTTCAAGATGGATACCATGAGTTCGGCGCATGTCGCGTACGATTGGTTCCAGGAAGCACTGGAATTCTTTGACAAGGCTGCCAAGGGGCGTCCGAAGGGGAATGACGAAGCGTATTTCCGCTGGAACGCCGTCGTGCGAACCCTGGAGATGCATCAGTCCTTGCAGCCGCACCACGAGAATACCGAAACGCAGCTGCTCGAGTAATCATATTTCGGTCGGTGACGCGCAGCGCATTGGGATTGCGGGACACTCATTCTGTCACGATACCGTCATGGGATGAATTGGGTTCGTATCGTCCATCCAACCGATTCGTGGTGGTGTTGAGGCACGCCACGAGCCGATTCTGACGATTTATATGGAACCTGTGGTGTCTGTCATGGGTTTCATTGCCTTAGACATCGTGCATTTTTTTTGATCTTGATTTGGATAAGGTTTACAGTAGTGAGTATGTGGCTGAAAACGAAATTTACGTCGAGCCTGTGCATCGTCACGGTTTTCCTGGGTATTTTGCACGCCCCTCATGCCAGCAGTCTTGTCTTGTGTATTGGCGCGGATGGGCATTCGGAGGTTGAGGCGGCCAGTGATGGCGATTGCTCGTCCGTGATTGCTTCAGAGGCGAAACATCGTGCTGGCGAATTCCGCTATGAAAGTGCACGCTTCAATAACGCCGGAGGTGACCATTGTGGGGACTGCAGCGATATTCCTTTGGCAGAACATGAGGAATTTAGTGCGGTTTCTACGCGCCATGCGGTACATGATGATTTGTTGCTCCCGTCCATTGGTTCACTGCTCACTGAATTGAACGTCTCTTTTAGGCTCCATCGGCTCCCGAATTCCGATTCACGCAAGTCTCTCTCGTATAGCCTCGTATCTCTCCGGAGCGTTCTGCTTCAACGTTAATCCTTTCCGCAGCGCTTGTTTGTCTGTGGAGAGGAGAACTTGATTCTCCTCTTGTTCCTTCATCAAAAGGAGAATTCAACGTGTGTATTTTTATGTCAAGGAATTTGTGTCTATCGATAAGGGTGTTCGCATTTTGTCTTATTTTTTCGCAGGTATCCGTAGCGCAAAGCTCGATTTCTGAACGTGAAGCCGTTGAACGTGCCTTGCGGCAGCATCCAGCATTGATCGCCTTGCGTGCGTCCGTCAATGCTTCGGAAGCTGCGGTGCTTCAGGCCGGACTGCGCCCCAATCCCGAGCTTTCATTCGAAATGGAGGAGCTCAGATTTTCTGACGGTCCGGATTCGGATACGGTGACCACCGATGGCGGGGGATTGGTCACTGGCCGATCGGTCAGCGGCGTTGATAATGACGGTTTTGATGGTTCGGAAATTACCGTGTCCGTATCACAGCGTTTCGAGTTGGGTCAAAAACGTTCAAAGCGGATAGCACTCGCGAATCAGGCTACGCGGGTCGCGCTTTGGGACTATGAGATTGCACGCGCGGACATCATTGCGGATACGCGCCACGCATTCATCGAGGTCTTGGCCGGGCAGGAACGAATGGCTTTGCAGCAAGAGCTCATTGAGATGGCGGGTGCTGCGAGCAAAACTGTGCATGAGCGTATCGATAGCGGAAAGATAAGTCCGTTGGAAGGAAATCGTGCTGACATTCTTCTTGCGCAGGCACGCATTTCGTTGGCAAAGGCTGAGCGCGAACTGAATGCGGCGCGTGCGACGTTGGCGGCGCAATGGGGAGGCGCGTCGACTGATGCCGGACGTGCAATAGGCGATCTCTCGAAAGTGGTTTCTTTGCCGGATCGCTCCAGTCTGGAAAAATCCCTGCTCGAGACTCCTGAGCTGGCGCGATGGAGTGCGGAGGTCATACGCCGTGAGGAGGCGGTTCATCTGGAACGAGCGCTTGGCAAGCCGGACGTGACGGTGAGCGCGGGATGGCGAAGCACGGGCTTAGCGGATTCATCGTCGACATCGTTTGATGGAAACGGGATACTTTCCGGTCGTGATCGATCCAGTTTTGAGGACAATCGGGAGAATTCGTTTGTACTGGGTTTTTCGATTCCCCTGCAAATCTTTAACCGGAATCAAGGAAGCGTTCGTGAAGCGGAGCACCGCGTGAGTGAGGCCTCGTACCGTCGACGAGCGAAACAAGCGAATCTGTTGGGACGCGTAACCAGCCAGCATGAAAAAATGAATGGTATTTTGTCCGAAGTGCGTACACTCGAAACTGATGTCGTGCCCATTGCGTTCAAGGCTTATGAAGCGACCAAGACTGGATTCGAGTTGGGGAAGTTTCCCTATCTGAGCGTGCTGGATGCCCAACGAACATTGTTTATTGTGCGCAACCAGCACATGGAGGCAATGGCCGAGTATCAGCTTGGTGTTGTTGATTTGGAGCGATTACTGGGTAGTCATTTGGATGATTTTTCAGCTGAGGATGTAACGGAGGCGGTGGAATAATGAATATTAGGAATGTTCTTTTGACGATAGTGGTGTTGGCAGTTGGTGGCGTGGCCATTTTTCGCGCGTTGAATATGGAACCCGCTCCGGTGGCGGACGGACATGGCGGCCATGGTGACGAGCATGACGATGAATTTGAACGAGGGCCCAACGGTGGACGCCTTCTTGAATCGGGATCGTTTGCTCTGGAGGTTACGATTTTCGAGGATGGTGTACCACCGCATTTTAGGATGTATCCGTATCAAAACGGCGAGGCGATTCCTACGGAAAACGTAAGGCTGAAGGTAACACTAAATCGTCTGGGCAATGTTGTGGATGAGATCGAATTCGCGAGCGAAAAGGAGTATCTGCGTGGGAAACAGGTGGTTTACGAGCCGCATTCCTTTGATGTCTTCGTGGAAGCGCAGGTCGGCGAGAGCACCTACGAGTTTCAATTCGAAACGCTGGAAGGTCGAGTTCACCTTTCTCCGGAGGCGGTGAAATTTGCAAGCCTGGGCATTGACACGATTGCCCCGCGCACGATACGCGATGTTGTCTCGTTGCCCGGTGTGATACGTATGAACGAGGATCGTGTCGTGCATGTCGTGCCGCGTATATCCGGCGTCGTGCGATCGGTACACAAGAATTTTGGCGAGTCGGTGGTCGAGGGTGAAATTCTCACGATCATCGACAGTCGTGAACTGGCGGATGCCAAGAGCGAGTATCTGGCGGCCCGGGAGAGACGTGAACTGGCGCAAAGTCGATTCAAGCGCGAAGAAGATCTCTACAAACGGAAAGTGTCTTCTGAAGATGACTATCTGACCGCGAAAGAAGCGCATGCGGAGTCCAGGATAAGAGAACGTACGGCGCGCCAGAAACTGGCCGCGTTGGGACTGGACGAAGAAGCGATCAAGAAGACTGTGGATGAACCGGACAGCTCGCTGACAGAGTATGCGATACGCGCTCCGTTGAGCGGTTCGGTAATCGAGAAACATGTATCCGGGGGAGAAGGCGTGTCTGCGGATTCGGATATATTCTTGCTGGCAGACTTGTCAACCGTGTGGGTCGAAGTAACGGTGTATCCGCAGGACCTGAAAAAGATACGTCCGGGATTACCGGTACTGGTTCGTTCAGAAGATCTGGATAGCGAGGCCGAGGGCGTCGTGGCCTACCTTGGGCCGTTGGTTCGTGATGACACCCGTAGCGCGCTGGCTATCGTGGAGCTGCCGAATCCGGAGGGTATTTGGCGACCCGGATTGTATGTGACAGCCGATATTGTAACGAATGAAACGGAAGTGGCAATGGCGGTGCCACTCGTGGCCATTCAGCAATTTCGGGATTTTCAAGTGGTATTTGCGCAATTTGGGGATACCTATGAAATTCGCATGTTGGAATTGGGACGTAGTGATGGTGAGTGGGTGGAAGTGTTGAGCGGCATCGAGCTGGGCCAGCCTTTTGTTTCACAAAACAGCTACGTACTGAAAGCCGATCTGGAAAAATCTGGCGCGGTTCATGATCACTAACAAAGCAGGGTGTACTTATTATGCTTGAATGGATATTGAAAACATCAATCAACCAGCGTTGGCTCGTTATTGTGATTACCTTAGGGGTCGCGGCGGTTGGTATGTACAATTATCAACGATTGCCCATCGACGCGGTACCTGATATTACCAATGTGCAGGTACAGGTGAATACCGAGGCGGCGGGATTCTCCCCGTTGGAGGTGGAGCAACGCATTACCTTCCCCATAGAAACCGTGATGGCAGGACTGCCGAGTCTGGACTATACGCGTTCGCTTTCGCGCTATGGATTGTCGCAGATTACCATTGTGTTCGACGACGGTACAGACATTTATTTCGCCCGTCAATTGGTCAGCGAACGGATACGCGAAGTGGTGTCCAAGCTGCCGAGCGGGGTCGAGCCCGCCATGGGGCCTATCGCTACGGGGCTGGGCGAAATCTTCATGTACACGATCGAAGCTGAGCCGGACGCGCTGAAGGAAGATGGTACTCCTTATACCGCCATGGACTTGCGGACTATCCAGGATTGGGTGGTTCGTCCTCAGATGCTCACGGTTGAAGGCGTTACTGAAATCAATACCTCGGGTGGATACGTTAAGCAGTACCACGTTACTCCCTTCCCTGATAGGCTGGTGAAATACGGGCTGAGTTTCTCAGATCTCTCCGAAGCGATCTACAAGAACAACGCCAACATGGGGGCAGGGTATATAGAACGTAGTGGCGGGCAGTATCTCGTTCGGGCCCCGGGTCAAATCACGACGATGGAAGATCTGAGCGCGATCATCGTCGGCGCTCATGGAGGAGTGCCCTTGCATCTGTACGAGGTGGCCGACGTGTATCTTGGCAAGGAATTGCGGACCGGTGCCGCGACCCAGAATGGTCGTGAAGTCGTGATGGGTACAGCCTTCATGCTCATAGGCGAAAACAGCCGAACCGTTTCCAGGGGTGTCGCGGAAAAGCTGGAGGAAGTAAACGATTCGCTACCCGAAGGGGTTTCGATTACGGCTGTATATGATCGGACATCGCTGGTCAACGCCACCATCGAAACGGTCTACAAGAATCTTGCCGAAGGAGCGTTGCTCGTTGTCGTTGTATTGTTCTTATTTCTGGGAAACGTCCGGGCTGCACTGATTACGGCATCCGTTATTCCTCTGGCGATGCTGTTCACGATCTCCGGCATGATCACATACGGCGTATCGGCTAACCTGATGAGTCTAGGGGCACTCGATTTCGGGTTGATCGTGGACGGCGCGGTAATCATCGTGGAAAACTGTGTGCGATCTCTCGGTGAAAAACGACGGGAGCTGGAGCGCAAGCTGGATTTCAAAGAACGGCTTGAGGTCACCTATAAGGCATCAAATGAGGTTGTTCGCGCCAGCATTTTTGGCATCATGTCCATCATGATTGTGTATCTGCCCATCTTGACACTGACCGGGGTCGAGGGGAAGATGTTCAAACCGATGGCCATTACAGTCGTTCTTGCCTTGACCGGAGCAGCAATTCTTTCACTTACATTTGTGCCGGCAGCGGTGGCTGTGTTTGTTCGAGCGGAGCCCTCGAAACGCGGGAATCCGCTCATTCGTGCGCTTGATGCAGTCTATGTACGGATACTGGATATGGCGTTGCGTTCAAAAGGCCCCGTCCTGGCCTTCGCGTCTACCTTGATGGTGATTAGTGCTATTTTGGCCGCCAATATGGGGCGCGAATTTATACCGAGCCTTGATGAGGGGGATATCGCCATGCACGCCTTGAGAATTCCCGGGACAAGTTTGACCCAGGCCATCGAAATGCAGGGTGTTCTTGAAAAGGAACTCCGAAAATTCCCCGAAGTGGAGAGAGTTTTTGCAAAAATCGGGACGCCCGACATTGCTACCGATCCCATGCCACCGAGCGTTGCGGACAATTTCATAATCTTGAAGCCGCGCGATCAATGGCCAAACCCGAAGAAGACGAAAGAAGAACTTGTTCGTGAATTGGCGGAACATGTTGAGAAAATTCCCGGCAACAAGTATGAGTTCACGCAGCCTGTTGAAATGCGCATGAATGAACTTATCGCCGGTGTGCGTACCGATTTGGCGGTGAAAGTATTCGGCGACGACATGGAGGTCCTGACTGAGACGGCGAACTCAATTGCGCAGGTTCTTCAAACGGTACCCGGCGCAGCGGATGTTCGTGTGGAGCAGGTGACGGGACTGCCGATGTTGAATTTCGATATTGATCGCAAGGTCATCGGTCGTCTCGGCCTTGATCTGATGGATGTGCAACGGATCATTTCCACCGCTATCGGGGGTGAGTCTGTTGGGCAGGTGCTGGAGGGCGATCAACGCTTTGACATTGTGCTGCGTCTTCCAGAGGAGATGCGCGAGGACGTGAGCCGCTTGAACCGTATCCCGATTCCACTACCGAGTAAAGCACAAGGTGACCCTGAACATGTAGCGGGATATGTAACCTTGGGATCGATTGCCAAATTGAACAAAGTCATCGGCCCCAATCAGATCAGTCGCGAAAACGGTAAGCGCCGCGTGGTGGTGATGGCCAATGTTCGCGGTCGTGATTTGGGCACCTTCGTGGCGGACGCGCAGAAGAGAGTGCGTTCTGACGTCGATATTCCGTCTGGCTATTGGCTTAACTGGGGCGGCACTTTCGAACAAATGATTTCCGCGGCGCAACGATTACGAATCGTCGTACCGGTCGCGTTGATGCTCATACTGATGTTGTTGTTTATGACCTTCGGAAACGCACGCGACGCCTTGCTCGTGTTCAGTGGCGTACCGCTGGCGTTATGCGGAGGTGTATTCGGGCTCTGGCTACGGGATATACCCTTGTCCATCTCTGCCGGAGTGGGATTCATCGCGCTATCGGGTGTCGCGGTTCTCAACGGCCTCGTCATGATTACGTTTATCAATCGACTTTGCGAAGACGGCATGCCCAAATATGACGCAATACGGGAAGGCGCGGTGCGGAGATTGCGACCCGTGCTGATGACCGCGTTGGTCGCGTCGCTGGGATTTGTTCCGATGGCACTCAACACTGGCACAGGCTCAGAAGTACAACGCCCACTTGCGACCGTGGTCATTTGCGGCATAGTCACTTCGACCTTGCTCACGCTGGTCGTACTACCGATTCTGTACAGCTACAGGCGAAGTCCTTCGAAAGCCGAATCCGGTGGTGTTTAGAATTGCGATGAACTCATTGAGAAGTGAATCAGAATTGCTCAGTTGCATTTCGACTGCGCTCATGATATTTTCTCATTAGACGAAGGTCACGAATCCCGCTCAAGCAATTCGCATCTCATGCGTTGCGCTTTGGTAATAACACCCGGATTGAGAGTCGCTTAACATGCCCGACGAAACGCCAAGCCAAGAGGTCGATTATTCGGTCGTGGTTCCGGTTTACAACAGTGTTGAATCGCTTGCAGAACTTTACGAGCGAATACATACTGTTTTCTCGACTACACTCGAGGCTACCTTTGAGTTGATTCTGATTGACGATGCATCGCCGAATACGGAGACGTGGGCGACTATCCAATCCTTGCATGAAACCAATCCCCAGGTAGTGGGGCTTCAGTTGATGCGGAATTCGGGTCAACAGAATGCGACCATGTGCGGGCTAAATGAGGCCCGTGGAAGGCGAATTGTCATTATGGACGATGACCTGCAACATGCGCCGGAGGACATTCCGATGTTGATCTCGGAGCTGGAGGCCAATGATCGACTCGACGTACTCATCGGCGTATCGAAGAAGCGCGAGCATTCCCTCTTTCGAAATATCGGGAGCTATTTTTTTGGAAAGCTGATGAATGTATTGATTAAGAAACCCCAGAATATCCGATTCTCGAGTTTTATTTTGCTGGATCGCCACGTGCGCGATGCGCTGGTCGCTTACCGGGGAAACAAAATCACGACCTGCTCTCTCATCTGCATGAATACTTCGAATATCGACAACGTGGTCGTGCGGAGCGAAGCCAGGAAATACGGACGCTCTGGCTATTCAATCTACAAACTGGTCGCGCTGGCATCGAATCATGTATTCAACTTTAGTTCGATGCCGCTGCAGTTGATGAGCGTCGTAGGTGCCATCGCTTCGTTCTTGTCGATGGGATACGGAGCCTACGCCATCTATCTGAATGTAACCCAGCAGATTGGCGTTCCAGGATTTACCACGATTGTTGTTCTTCTGTCCTTCTACTCTGGTATTCTCATGGTGTCGCTGGGCATCATCGGGCAATACATGGTTCGCATCCTTCGCGCGACCACGTACGGCAGTCAATATGTTGTCAGGCGATCGGCAAAGGCTGATTGATGACCCTTTTGGCCGTGTTGAGTCAACAGTGTAGCGTAGCCGAAAGGTTCTAGCACGTGAAAGTCGGCATGATTCAGTCCAACTACATCCCCTGGAGAGGTTATTTTGACT
>JAYGCN010000137.1:0-2121 GCA_046583315.1 Candidatus Hydrogenedentota bacterium | reverse complement strand
ACACCTGGTTAAAAGGAATCGCCTACGCCGCAGCACTCATCCTGCTCGCATTTATAAGGGAAGGCACCAGTGACTCATTCATCTACTTCCAATTCTAAAACACTAGAAGCGTTCCCCGCGCCAACGAGAGCCGTGTGGGTCACGATCACAATCCTCGCTATCGTGCGCGTCCTCCTATTGTTCAACCCACAACCCCTCTACCCGCTCGCTCGCGACGGCAGGGAAATGTATATACAACTTCCAGAATTCAATCATCAACGGGCAACAGCAGCATTGCCCGAAGGAGAATCAATTCATCCTCGTCTGCTTTTTCTGGGAAGTTCCCGCCAGTTCCAACTTCCCGCCCGTCGAATTTCGAGTGCGCTGGGACTCGCACGAGGTGAAGGAAAATCCTACGCAGCACCTGCAAGTACGTACTTTTCCATGTATCAGCTTGTGAAACGAAATCCCGAAATTGCGTCCAATTGCGAGGTGCTTGTCATCGATATTCTTCCTTCGCAAATGAACATGCCGCTCGAAGACTCCGAATTAACACCGATTTTCATACAGCAGGCGACATTCGCCGAGAAATTTCGTCTCTCTCGATGGTCCGATAGACTTCTGGTCGTTGCCGACAATATGTTCCCATTTTATTCCACACGCTATTCGCCTCTCCAATGGCAAATCGGACTCTCCAGCGATGGCGCTGCGATTGAACAATACAACACCAATTTGCTGAATGCCGCGGTAGCGCGATCGCTCGCGGAAATGGAAGAATACACCGAGGCTCAACGCATCAATACGGTGTTGAGTCGAGAATTTCCGCCGTTTCATCACTTGGACGTACAGCGTCAATCGTTTCTCGATCTTCTCGGCTTATTCCCCGAGACCGCTACCATCCTGTTGGTGCGGCCGCCCTATCGTGACGATGCCGACCAACTGATCCGAGACGATCCACTCCGTGCGGAAAGCATGCATGAATTCAGGAAGTTCATTGAGTCCATTGACCACAAGAATGTGGAGGTCATCTGGATTGAGAAGGCATCCGATCTAGGTATGACGTACGACGACTACAATGACGATGGTGCCCATTTTTCGAATTCAGGGCTTGTGAAACTGAAAGATTTTTACGTCAATACAATACGTGAACGCGAGCTTCTCAAGCCGAACTAGTCACACTTCCTCTGGACTAACTTTCTTCCCGCGACGACGAATCGCGAGACCAACCAAAATCAAATATACGACCGTTGCGATGCACGACGTCCACAATCCAATGTAGTATGCGGCCGGTCGATACTCCAAGCGAAAACGATGGTGTCCCGCCTTTACCGGAATGCAACGCAACGCCCAATACGCAGGCAAGATTTCGTATGTCTCCTGAACGCTGCCGTCCAGCGCCGTCGCGCGCCAACTGGAACTATAGGCATCGGTCATCACCAGCAATGAATCGTGAGGAACGTCCGCTTCCACAATAAAATGATCGGTCGACTTTTCTACAATGGTGAATTCAACGGAGGCAAGATCGCCGGGTTCCAGCGATTGCGATGACTCAATGGCCGGAGCCGTTTCCAATAGAACCGTCGTGCGTAAATCAATCGTCGTATCACCCAGAGCCTCGAACATCGCGTCCTTGTCCGGATGAACCTGATACTCCGACGCAAGAAAAAATCGCGGTGCCGCATTTTCAATTCCCAAAAAATGGCTTCGATCCCCCATCACCGCCGAATTCACAGCCAGCAAGGCCGTGCGCAACAATGTGAACAGGCCAAAATCCTGAACGGGCTCGGTCCCGGTGAAAGTCAGGTAGTTTTCGGGCCCATGAATCCCCTGCGTCAACGGATCATTGCCCCACAACGCGAAACGCCGGACATCCTCATCAAAACTCCGGTTGCCCGCCGCGAAAATGACGTATTCCGCGTAGCGATCCAGCACCACCGGATCGTATCCCCACACGACATCGCGCCGCACGCTGACGCCGTGGTTGCGCATCGCATTATCAATGCCCGCCACATCCAGTGTTCGGACTTCCGGGTACAGATATTCGTACAATTCCTCCAACATCGGCCGATCGTTTTCCGACAGACGAAAGGTATCGCGACTGTAGCGCGCATACACAAACAATTCCGTCAGCAAGAGAAGCGC
>JAYGCN010000218.1:0-4965 GCA_046583315.1 Candidatus Hydrogenedentota bacterium | reverse complement strand
GGAAGAGGGTCGCTGGATTTCCGGCACGATTGATGTCATGACCGACTCGGGGATTCTGATCGATTACAAAACGGGCGTGCATCGATCATCGAGTTTGCCGCGTTATGAAGCGCAGTTGAAGTTGTATGCCCGAGCGGTGAGTGCGTTGACGGGAGAATCGCCACAGACCGGATGGGTGTATTTCGTCGAATCGGGTACGATGGAATCCGTCGCTCTCGGTTAAGCCATCAGGGAATCAACGCGAGACCGATTTCGTTGTTGAGTTCGTATCCCTTCATGGTGGGCGCGTAGTGGTCGCCAGTTCGTTCAAGCAACCCACGTTTCACCAACGATTCCAGCGCATCTCCAAAATCATCGATGAGGATCGCGCCGAAACGATCATCGTAGTTTGACTGATGAATCCCTTCGCGCGTGCGGAATCGTTGGATCAGGGTCTCAATTTTCTGCTCATCGAGGGTGAGATCTTCCGTTTCTCGATCGGCAAGCGGATCACTCAGGTATTGATCGATGTAACGGGTGTTTGTGATGCGTTGCTCGCCAATGTACGACACAGCACCGGGTCCGAATCCCGCGTATTGTTCATTTCTCCAATAGATTAGGTTGTGAGTTGATTCAAATCCAGGTTTGGCGAAGTTGGACACCTCGTAGTGATTGTATTCGGATAGCGTCGTGTCGGCCAGCCGATATTGCTCGAGCGTGATGTCGTCGTCGATTGCCGTGTTGCGCTGATTCCAGAACGGGGTGTTGGGTTCGTAGGTGAGGCCGTAAGTGGACACGTGGGGCGGGTCGTAATCGAGCATGGTCTGAACGCTGGATGCCCAGGAATCCGGCGGTTTGCATCCGAAAATCAGGTCGAGTCCCCAATTTTCGAAGCGATCGGCGATGAGTTTGCAGGCGTTGTGCGCGGCTGTGCGGTCATGACATCGACCGAGAAATTTCAATACCTCGTCATCGAAGCTTTGCACGCCCAGACTCAAACGATTCACCCCGACATTCCGCCAGAGCGTTAATTGTTCTGCCGTGACATCGTCCGGATTTACCTCGATGGAGATTTCCGGTGACGCAAGTGAAAAATTCGCGTTCAAGGTCGCGAAGATTCGTTCCGTATCGTCGGGCGTCAAGAGGGACGGCGTGCCTCCACCGAAGAATATGCTGGACACCTCGGTCGGACCGTCGTAGGTTTCGATCTCGCGAAGCAGGGCATCCACGAAGGTTCCGGGCACATCGCCGTTGGTGCGTTTCTTGACGAAGTCGCAATACGGGCAGATGACCCGGCAGTAGGGGATATGAAAGTAGAGGCCGATCACGGCCAAGCCTAGTCTTGCGCGTTGATGATCGCGATTTGACCGCGGTGATATTCACAATGCAGAGCCATGCCGCGGATGGTCTGGTCGACGTTTCCGAAGCGTTCTTTCATCGCATCGGGAGCACCACCGCGCAAGGGACCGTTCAATTCGTCATCGGTCAGTTTCGCGATGCCTTCGACGCAGGATTCGCCAATGGCCTTGAACAGCGCGACGGTTTCGTCCCAGGAAGGATAGAAACCCGGGTCCGGCGTGGGGTCGATGCCGTCGGCGAAATCGGGCGAGAATTTCGGGATGAAGTCTTTTGGGAACATGGGCGTACCTTCGAGGCACCACATGTTGACGAGCAGGTTATTGGTATTGGCGATATGGCCGAGCAGCCAGAGCGGGTGAGACTTGCCCTCTTTGAGTTGACGGTATCGTTTGTCTTCTGTAACGGCGTCGGCGGTGCTGAGTGCGGCCGTAATGGCTTCGTTAAATAGGGTGGAATGTAGTTGTGCTAATGCGCTTCCCATGGGTAAATCTCCTTGCGGTAGGTTTTGGAAAGGGCAAGCATACCGGAACCTTTTGATTGAGTACAACCGTTGAATTTATGGGATTTTGTGCCATATTTGTCCGATTTTGTGACACCAAGCCCGTTGCATCTGAGTCTTATATAGTAGAAAGATACCCATTTAGGGGCGAATCCGCTACAATAAGGTTCAGACGATGACTGGAGGAGCGACTGTGAGCGATTTGGGCGATCAGCGATACACCGAAGACGAAGTGAGTCATATTATCAAACGTGCGCTTCAGAGCAGCGATTCACGGGAAACGATCAGCCATATTGATCTGCTCGACATCGCTGAGAAATCCGGTGTCTCGCCCCAAAAACTGGAATCGGTGTTGCGCGAGCAAGATACCGTTCGCGAACTCGACGACGCGAAAGCGTTGTGGCTTAAACGGCATCGCGCGGATTTCCACAATCATCTGCGAACGTACATCATCATCAATGGGTCGCTTGTGATGTTGAATCTGATGACGTCGCGCGGGTTCTTGTGGTCGATTTGGCCGATCATGGGCTGGGGGATTGGCCTGCTCTTTCATGCCTCGGATACCTACTTCGTTACGGAGGAACGCATCGAGAAGGGTGCGCGCAAAATCCTGAGGAAGCGTCGCCGTGTAGAAAAGGCCCGTGTGTGGGCGGTAGATGCCGCACGGCAGTTTGGGGCTGAGGACTGGATCGAGGATCGGAAGTAATTCGCTCCCTTAGATGCCGAAAAGACTACGCGCGAATTCGTCCGTGAACGGTTTCCCGACGTCGTAGCCGCGAATCCATTCTCCTTCGATGTGAAGATATGGAACGCCCAGTTTTCCGGTCTCGGCTTCAAGTTCCTCGCCATACTCCAGGTTCTTGCGGATGTCCCGAACAGTATATTCGATGTCGTTCGCATCCATGAAGGCCTTAAGATTTTGACAGTCTCCGCACATTTCGGCGGAGTACACAACGATTTCTCGGCTCATTATTGGGTTCTCCCTATTGAATTTCTTATAATTATACGCAAGTGTTGCATTCGCAGACAACTGCCGGAGAGAACGGTGCTGGAGCGGTTATGATAAATGACAAGACAATGAAGCTGTATATGACCTCAAGCGGTATCAAGGTGTATAAGCTGCCGATTGAGGCGTTTCCCAATCATGTGACGAATTGTTACCTGGTTCTGGACGAGAAGATTACCCTCATCGATACGGGATCGGGTTGGGATTCGGCGAATAAGGAAATGGCGGAGGCCTTTGACGCGCTGAAGACCGATTTTGATGAGTCCGTGACACTGGCGGATGTCGAACGCGTCCTGATAACACACGGACATATCGATCATTTCGGCGGTGTCAATTTTGTGGCGGATCAGTCTGACGCGGAAGTGATTATTCACGAACTCGATGCCAGCGTCATTCGTCATTTTAAGGAGCGGCTACTGGCTTCGTCGAAGGGTGTACACCACTTTTTGAATCAGTCGGGTCTGTCGAAAGATCGCATTGACGCGTTGCGCATGATGAATAAATGGTCGAAGGATCAGTTTCAGGCGCGCCACGTGGATCTCGCCTTCGAGGAAGGGCCTATACCGGATAGCAACCTTGTTGCGTATCACGCGCCGGGGCATTGTCCCGGACAGGTCTGTCTGCAACTGGACGATATCCTGTTCACGGCGGACCATGTGTTGTCGCGGGTTACGCCGAACCAGTCGCCGGAATCGATCACGCGCTACACGGGCGTTGGACACTATATGGAATCGTTGCGCAAGATTCGCAAGTTGGACGGCATTCGCATCGCTCTTGGCGGACATGAGTTGGAGATGGAAAATTGGCAGGAACGCATCGACGACACGATCGCGTTCCATGAAAGCCGTCTTGAAAAGACCTTTGATTTGCTGGATGAGCCTAAGAACATGGCGCAGGTCTCCGCGGGCTTGTTTGGCAAGCAGATGGATTATCATATTCTGCTGGCGATGCTGGAGAGCGGGGCGCACCTGGAGTATCTCTATGAGCGCGGCAGGGTGGTCATCGCGAACATTGACGAAGTGGAAAATGATCCGGATAAAGTGCCGTTGTACCAGCGCGCGACCTAGGTTTGCTGTTCCTCTTTGATGAATGCGGGGCGGATGATGGCGGTGTGCGTGAGATGGGTGATTAGGCGTTCTTCGTCGCCAAGCAAAGCCAGATCCATGACGGCGATGTCGTGTCCGCGTTTCTCGTAGGCGTGTGCGATTTTTCCGCGCAGGGAAAGTAGTTCGCCGGGATTGGGCAAGGCGTGATGGCGCACGTCGCTGGCGGTATGAATCCACGGGCCGAGGGCTACGTTGCGCACGAGAATCTGATTGGCCTGATGCGGAAGCAGCGCGGGATGCATGAGACCGTCAGCTCCGACGTACAATTCCTGTGAATCACGCATGTCTTCGAGGAATTTCCCCGACTCTCCTTCAAAGTCCCCGGCATTGTAGTTGAACTCCAGCGTACCCAGCACGTGGTCCTCCGAGATTTGAGCGATGTCTGCGGGTAGGCGTTCATTTTCCATCGGCGTGTGCGCCAAGGGATAGTCGTAGATGTGAATTTCGTCGGCGTGTTCGTCGGGCAGGGATGCTTCGCCGATTCCGCAGAGTTGGCCCGCTTCGTTAAAGGCGCTCACGGTGAATCGCAGGTGATCAGTGTTGATGACCTTGGCATGCACGCTGACTGTCTCGCCGTCGTAAACGGGATTGATGAATTTTCCGGACATGCTGCCGCGTGTGAGCCATTCCTCGCCGAGGGCCTTCACGATGGGCACGGTCATGTAGGCGTAAACACCCACGCCGGGCACGAGTCCGCCGTGATAGCCGAATTTCCCGGCCACTTCGTCGCTGTGAATCTCGTTGGAGGATTCGGTCGCGTAATTAAACGCCTTTACGGTGTAGACGGGCAGTTCCTGGTCGATGGTGTAGGTCATGAATGAAATCCCTGTTTCTGTCGCTGATTTTGACAGTTTAGCAGAGGTTGCGGGTTGGTCGCTAGTGTGGACCTCTGTTGACTATGCAGGGGCGTTGCATGGAAGGGCGATTCACCCGGAGACGCGGAGTGCGCGGAGAACTGCGGAGGAATTGGCCGCGGATGAACGCAGATGAGCGTGGATAAGGGCTAAGCGCTTAGC
>JAYGCN010000171.1:0-3210 GCA_046583315.1 Candidatus Hydrogenedentota bacterium | reverse complement strand
CGTGCGCGATCCGCACCATCCGCTTTCCCATCACCAGAATAAACGGGAGAGCCTGGAGAAACTTGCAAAAATTAACTACTACCATCTCGAATTGCTTGCCTATTACCTTGAAAAGCTAAAAACCACGCCTGATGGCGACGGCTCCTTACTGGATCATATGATTTTGATGTACGGCAGCGGCATGGGCGATAGCGACAAACATGCTCCCAAGGATTTGCCTATTCTGCTGGCCGGTGGTGGCACGGGCACTATCAAAGGCGGACGTCACATTCGCTGTGAAGAAGGCACACCGCTGACAAACCTCTACCTGACCATGCTAAACAAGCTGGGCGTTCCCGCAGAAAGCATCGGCGACAGTACGGGCGAAATGCAGGAGCTGACTTTCGTTTAAGCTGGCACGGTATGCCCGGTTGTGTTTCGTTGAATCGCTGAGTATGATTCGATGGAACAACGGACGGGTTCAACGATGAGCAATTTTAGCGCTGACACTTTGTGGCACCATGCCAATTTCCTGAACAGGATGATTGCATTTCTGTGTGCCGTCGGCATGTCATTTTCCGCGTCGGCACAAGAGTCGTCCGCATCACCCATCGAACACCTCCTCGTGAGCCGTTGTCTCGAGTGTCACGGAAGTTTGCAAGAAGGCGGACTCGATTTGCGCACCCGCGAAGGCGCTCTTATTGGCGGAGAAACGGGACCAGCCATCGTACCGGGCACTCCCAAGAAGAGTTTTCTAATCGAGCAGGTCTTCAACGAGAAGATGCCGCCGAAGCTGACCTTGTCCGATGAAGAAGTCGAGCTTCTCGAAGACTGGATCGCCCAAGGGGCTGCCTATCCCGAAAAGCCGCTCGATCTCTTCGCCTACACCACCAACAGTCGCGCAGGGTATGACTGGTGGTCATTGCGTCCCATCAAGAAGACGGCCCCGCCGACAATCGCCGATGCGCCATCCGGCTGGAGTGAACACCCCATAGACCAATTCGTGTTGGCTGGACTTTCCGAGAAAGGATTAAAGCCCTCGCCACAGGCCTCGCCCGCTACGTTGATTCGCCGAGCGACCTACGATCTCATCGGATTGCCGCCGACTGCTGATGAGACGCGTGCCTTTATCGCGGCCTGCGCAAATGAAACGGGTGCCGAAGATACAGTTGGTGATCGCGCGTATGCCGACCTTATCGATCAACTTCTTTCATCACCGCATTACGGTGAACGCTGGGCGCGCCACTGGCTCGATGTGGTGCGATTCGGCGAGAGCACCGGCTTCGAGGTGAATCACATCGTGGACGACATGTGGCCCTATCGCGACTACGTCATTCGTTCGCTGAATGACGACAAACCCTACAATGAATTTATCATGGAACATCTCGCCGGGGACTCCATTGGCCCCGGTGACGTGGATGTCGAAGTTGGCATGACCTTTCTCGTGGCCGGCGCCCACGATATCGTGGGCAATCAGGACGCGGTGCAGGCCGCGCAGATACGGGCAAACTCTATCGACGAAATGATTCGCGCGACCTCCGAAAGTTTTCTTGGATTGACTGTGGGGTGCGCCCGTTGCCATGACCACAAATTTGATCCGATTTCCCAGAAAGATTATTACCGTTTCTATGCGACATTTGGCGGTGTGTATCATGACAGTCGCGACGTGGCCACGAAAGAACAGAAACGCGAACGCCGCCATCAGGTCGGGCCGCTGGAGCGCGAACGGGACGGCCTGAACAAAGAAAAATTCGCCATTGAGAAGATTATTCTGGATCGTGCCGCATCGAAAGTAGAGGAATACGATGCCATCTGGTCACGACCGCCCGTTGATCGAAAAGGAACCGAAGAACATTTCGAGACTGTGAGGGCACGATACCTGCGTATCACCGCCGAAGGGCGCGACAACGACCCCGACGCGCGTACTGGATATCGACTGGATGAGGTGGAAGTGTGGACGGACGAGCCGGAGTCGCGCAATGTAGCCGCGTCGCGAAACGGAGGCACAGCCAAGGGCAACAGCACCACGCCCGGTGATTTCGCCGAGGCCTACGATGCCGCGTTGACCATCGACGAAGCTTTCGGGGCGAGTTGGATAGCGACTGCGCCATCATTGACGCTTCAGTTTGCTCAGCCCGAATCCATCCATCGCGCCCTCTTCTCCAGTGATCGACCCGGAGCACTTTCCGCCACGGCCAACGAGTCGACCTTCATCGGGGAATATGTGATCGAAGTGTCTCTCGATGGCGAAACCTGGACGCGTGTGGCGGATTCTCATGACCGTCAACCCAACAATGATCGCCATCGCCGGAAGCGGTATCTGGATGCCGAGACGACTCAGGATGAGAGGGAATCTATGGCCGCGTTGGACAAAAAATTGCGGGAGGTGGGTAAGAAAATATCTGCGATACCCAAATTCCCGCGATTGCGCGTTGGACGTCTTACGCAACCCAAAGATTCCTTCCACGTGTTCCTGGGCGGCGACCCGCAGCAGAAAGGTGAGCAGGTGGTTCCCGCGAGCATGGATACCCTGTCGCGGGCGGTGGATCATTATGCACTTGCCGAAGATGCCCCTGAACAGGAGCGCCGCCTCGCGCTGGCAAATTGGATCGCGAATAAACGAAACCCTCTAACGCCCCGGGTTCTCGTCAATCGTTTGTGGCACTATCATTTTGGGACGGGACTCGTTTCAACACCCAGTGATTTCGGGTTCATGGGAGGCAGACCCTCGCACCCGGCTTTGATAGACTGGCTGGCATCCGAGTTTTCCGATCCAAACGACGCAAATCAGGCTTGGCGCATCAAAGGTATGCACCGACTCATTATGACCTCTGCGCCCTATCGTCAGGCGGGCACCCACAACGCGAAATCGGCCGAGATTGACGCGAATAGTCGCATGTTGTGGCGTTACCCGCCGCGCCGACTCAGCGCAGAGGAAATTCGCGATACCATGCTGGCGAAATCGGGATTGCTGAACACGGAAATGGGTGGACCCGGATTCCGACTGTATCGATATTTGCGCGACAATGTTTCGACCTACGTGCCGCTGGAGACATTCGGTCCGGAGACCTATCGTCGATCCATTTATCATCAAAACGTTCGCGCGTCGCGTGTGGATCTGATGTCCGAGTTCGATAGTCCCGATTGTGCGTTGTCGGAGCCTCGGCGCGTCACGACCACCTCGCCGCTTCAGGCCTTGACTCTGATGAACCATCAATTCACCCTGGATGT
>JAYGCN010000006.1:0-4172 GCA_046583315.1 Candidatus Hydrogenedentota bacterium | reverse complement strand
GACTATCTTCAGTCTCAATGCATGTATACTCTCCTCCAGAGTGACGACTGGCTCTGAATCATCGCTTTCCGTCTTCGCTAAATCTTCTTCGAATTTTGCCATTACGTTGGACATCTTCAAATTCCCCTAATTCAGTTACGTTGGATTATTTTCGTCGCGGCCCCTTAACCAGAAATCCACGACTTGCCGCGTCTAGTCGTAAACTATCGTGCACCATACAACTCAATTCTGTTTAGGTCAACAGCAAAAGCGTCAATGATTTTGAAACTATAGATCCTACTTGCTCCTATTTACTCTCAGTTGCCGCTATTCGCTCCAATTGGATTCTATTTGCACTCAAAAGTTTTTTTGGAGTGTTGGGTCTATTTTTTTCGGAAGGGGGGACACAGGTTTTTTTTGGTAGTACGAAAACTCGTATTTCAAGCGTGTGCGTAATGCCCCCTATGTGGCACCTATGGGAGAAAGCGGTGAATTTGGGCACTAAAAAAAGCGCTGTAACGAGTGCGTAACTCGTTACAGCGCTTATCTTTATAATGGTGGGCCCGGAAGGAATCGAACCTTCGACCAAGGGATTATGAGTCCCCTGCTCTAACCAACTGAGCTACAGGCCCCTTGATGGGGAGTGAAAATATCAGGTGTGCATGCCGTTACGCAACCTTTTCGTGCGATTGGGCTAGCTGTGCAGACTCCACTCGACGAATGCCTTGAGTTCGCGCGCGCGCGTTGGGTGGCGCATCTTGCGTAAGGCTTTCGCTTCGATTTGCCGCACACGTTCGCGGGTGACGTTGAATACGCTGCCGACTTCTTCAAGTGTACGCGGATATCCGTCGCCGAGACCGAATCGCAGGCGCAACACTTTTTCCTCGCGTTCGGTGAGCGTGTTGAGCACGTCGTCGAGCCGTTCTTGAAATACGCTGAAGGCCGTCGTGTTCGCGGGGGAGTCGGCGGACTTGTCTTCGATGAAATCACCGAAACTGCTGTCGCCATCATCACCCACAGGTGTCTCAAGGCTGATTGCTTCCTGTGCGATTTTCAGAATGCTACGCACTTTATCGGCCGACATTTCCATTTCTTCGGCGATTTCTTCCGGCGTTGGTTCGCGTCCGTATTGCTGCACGAGGCGGCGACTGGTCCGCACGAGTTTGTTGATGGATTCAATCATGTGCACCGGGATACGAATGGTGCGCGCCTGGTCCGCGATGGAGCGTGTAATGGCTTGACGAATCCACCAGGTCGCATAGGTCGAAAATTTGTAGCCGCGTTGGTATTCGAACTTATCGACTGCTTTCATCAGGCCGATGTTGCCTTCCTGAATGAGATCCAGGAACGACATGCCGCGGTTCGTATATTTTTTCCCGATGCTCACCACGAGACGCAGGTTCGCTTCGACCAACTCCATCTTCGCGGAGTAAATATTCTCTTCCTTCTGCCGGATACTGTCGATCATGATGCCAATTTCGTCAGCGGTCAGCTGAGCATCGCCTTCAATTTGGTCGATTTTGCGTTGCGCCATGTTGATGCGCCGTTCGGCATCCAGCAGCACCTCGCGTTCAATGTCATATTTCTCGGCATTCGCCAAGTTCTTGCGAATCTGGCCACTCATTTCCTGAATGTCCGGCACGGAATAGCCGATCTCGCGTTCCACACGGTCAATTTCGTCGCGCGCGGTTGAAATACGACGCTTCAAGCCTTTGATCTTGCGGGCAATTTTCATGACTTCTTTGGATTTGAGCTTGAACTGGCGAATGATGTCGGCCTGCTGACCGCGAATATCTTCCAGTTTGTCGTGTACGTTATCGATGGTGCGCTGGCTGAGACCGCTGCGTTCGAGGCGCTTTTCCTGAGCGTCTACTTGCTCACTCAATTCAGCGAGATCTTCCATCATGATCGGAAGATTTTTCACGAACTTGTTCTGTTTGCGCAAATCTTCGATGTCGGTCACTTGAGAAAAACTCAATCGACCCGCCATCACGCGTGCCGAGAGCATGTGAATTTCTTTGATGACGTAGGGCGTCTGCAACAGGACGCGCGTCAGTTCGTCTTCGGCCGCCTCGATGCGTTTGGCGATCTCGACTTCCTGGTCTTTCGTCAGCAGCGGCACACGGCCCATTTCGCGTAGATACATGCGCACCGGATCGTCCGCGCGTTCCAATTTGGAGGCCGCAGCGTTACGACTGATTTCTTCTTTCTTTTCCTTGCGTTCTTTTAGTTTCTGCGCCTTCTGCGTCTCGGTATTCAGGCGAAGATCATCCACCACTTTGACGTTCAACTCGTTCAGGGATACCATCACCTCGTCAATCTGATCCGAAGTCGCCTCGCTAGGCAGAATGTCGTTGAGATCGTCAAAGGTGAGTACACCTTTCTTTTCTTTGGCCAGCTTTGCCGCTTTTCGCTTGCCAATTTTAGCCAGCGAGTTCGGATCACCCACCTTAGCATTTTTGGCAGCCGCCGTCTTGGCTTTCCCGTTAGTCGCGGCCTTTTTTGCGGCTACCTTCTTGGGTTTGGCAGGCGTTTTTGCCTTGGCGACGGACTTCTTCTTCGCAGCAGCCTCGGGTTTGGGCTTCGCCGTAACTTTCTTCTTGGCAGATGGTTTCGTCTTCGCCTTGCTCACGGTAGCCTTCTTCTGGGCGCTCTTTTTCTTCTTTGTTGCTGGCATAGTAATCCTCTGGTCCATCAACTCATCAACAATAGTTGAGTCATCTCTATTTAATCAATCGCGCTAACTGCGCAGTTGCTGTCGTCGCTTTTCAATACCTATTTTCAGCGAAAAAAGACGTTGTACTTCTTCGTCATCATTAGATTCCTGAGCGCGGGTTATTGCATCTTGCACCCGATCACTCTCGATCTTCAGAGTGCCCTGCTTGAACTGAGCGATCCGTTCATCGATCATGGCTTTACCTTGCTCGCCCCACGTCTCCTTTGCATTGGAAGCTGCCGAGTACAACTGTTTTGCACTATGGCTTCCTAAAAGCCCGAAGTGATCGCGCCCCTGATGCTGCAGCAACGAATCAAGAACTTCTCGTAGCGAACTCGTCGGTATCACCATCATCTCCAATTCCGCGCGTGCATCATCAAGCCATTTCGGATTTTTCAGCAGGCACGCGATGAAATCACGATCATATTCGTTTACCGTATCACGAGGCCCTTCATCGGAGTCCTCGCTCGTTGATCTCGAAGGCCTTGCGTCCTCATTTTGGTTCCGATGAAACAGTTGTCGACAGGAATTCTCGCCGATTCGAAGTTCCTTTGCAATTAGTTTGATGTACTCGTCCTGTTGTATCGGGGCACTGATATTTCGAATAATATCGAACAACTCCTGAGCCACTGCGTTTCGTCCTTCGATGGACTCGCTACGTTGCTCATTCATACGCGCATAAAACGTCACGAATCCCGGAGCCGATTCCGCCAGAGCGTTGAACGCGTCAACACCCGCGTTCAGGATAAAGTCATCCGGGTCCTGCCCATCAGGCAACACCAGCGCGCGCACCGTCAGACCGGCCGCGACCAGAATATCCACGCTCCGCAAGGCCGCTTTGATACCAGCGGCATCACCGTCGTACACGACTACCACTTCGTCGACATAGCGTTTCATCAACTTGGCCTGGCCCGGCGTTAAAGCCGTGCCACAGGTCGCCACGACGTTCGGTATACCCGAATCCACCAGGCGCAACAGGTCAAAATAACCTTCGACCAGATACGCGCGTTTCGTGTCGCGGAGTGCCGTGCGCGCCTCGTACAGGCCATACAACACGTTGCTCTTCTTGTACAGCGGGGTCTCCGGCGAATTGATGTACTTCGCGGGATCATCTCCCAGCGCGCGACCACCAAAGGCGGCCACATTGCCGGAGGTGTCCCGAATCGGAAACATCAGACGATTTCGGAAGTGATCGTATACATTACCGCGATCGCCGCGCTTGGACAATCCCGAGGCGAGCAAAACATCCTCAGGAAAACCTTTCGCACGAGCGGCATCGGTCAGCGTCTGCCAGGCTTCCGGCACGTAACCCAATCCAAATGATTCAATTGTCGCGGCAGAAAGTTTACGCGATGCCAAGTACTGAGACCCTGCGTTGTCCTGCCCGTCCTGATTTAATTGTTGCTGATACACCGTGAGCGCGAAGCTGCCAAGGTCGACCAGTTGTTTCCGAATATTTGTTTCCTGCTTGCCCTGT
>JAYGCN010000326.1:0-8070 GCA_046583315.1 Candidatus Hydrogenedentota bacterium | reverse complement strand
CGGGAGGGGCACTCCAGGATAGTGGCGCGAGAGCCGAAGTAGTTGACTATAATTCCCACCTTGAAGGCCAGGTGACCTTCTGTGTCCAAACCCAAAGGTCGCAGGTTCGAATCCTGCCCCCGCTACAGCAAAACCCGTCTTGAACTCGTCAGTGTGTGTCTCTACAATGCTCAATAACGTGCCCGTGGTGGTCACGGGCATCCATATGGGAAATGTCGGTTTAATCCGGCCTTGATGATTACAGGACATGAAAATGAGATGGGACACACGATTGATCATCGTGAGCCCTACTGGTTGACGTACCAGCGGCGAAAGGGATCGGACAGGTTTGGAGGAAGCAGGGATGTTGGTTACGACAATCCTTTGATCCTGATGACATGGGGCGAGTCGTATCATTATAAAAGGGGGCAGTTTTCAAAATAGGGATGAATTGGAATCGGAAAGGAGCTACAGAATGAGACCGTATAGAGCTATGCTTTTCCCGATCGCTGTTGGGTTGTTTGCCCTTGCTGCCATCGCACACGCACAAGTGAACGGGAATCAAAAGACAGATGGCAAGACGATCAAATTGATGACCTACAACCTGAAGTTTGCCAGTCCCACTTTTAAGCCCTCCTGGGAAGTCCGGCGCGAAATGCAAGTGGATCTGATTCGTAAATATAGCCCGGACATCATCGGTACACAGGAAGGCTTAAAGGAACAAGTGGACTATTTAATGGACCAGCTGTCTGAATATGTGGTCATTGGAGAAGGTCGCAAGGGGGGTGATGACGATGAGCACATGGCAATTTTCTTCAAGCGGGACAGGTTTCGCCTTCGGGAAATGGGCAGTTTTCAGCTTTCGGAAACGCCGGAGGTATTGGGGAGCGGCCCCAGTAATAATCCCCGTATTGTGACCTGGGCGCGCCTAGCAATCATCAACAGACCGGCAGACGGAGAAACCGGTCCTTATCCAATGGATTACAGGGGTCATTGGAAGAATACCCAGGAACTTTACGTGTTTAATACTCATTTCTTTACACGGGGCCATGATTTGGCAAAACTCAACAGCGCCAAACTGATCATGGAGAGGATCAATGCGCTCAATCGGTTTGGTGAATGGACAAAAGAACGTCCTGTGTTTCTGATGGGCGATTTCAATGCAAGACCGGGAGGAGAAGTCTACAAGACATTCGTTGGAGATGAAGATTCAGGCGATCCTCTCTTGTTGAAAGACAGTGTAGAAGGAGGCCGTGGAATAGACTGGATCCTATACAAAGGAAACGTAAAAGTTTCTTACTATGAGAATGTGGATTATAATGTCGACGGTGCTTATCCATCCGATCATAAACCGATATTCGCTGAGTTTAGGATTCTTGACAAATAAATCGGCCATGTGGTCAACCAATTCGCGCGAACTTGGCGACCGCCACTAATATTAGGGTGTTTGGGGTTAGACTGAGTTTTTTGACTCTACGGGCTCTTGGCCAATATTGACAGGCCATTTTCGAATTTTGGCCAAACTAAAGATTCGCCGATAACATAGCCGAATTCGTCTCGAAAATCAATTTGTACGCGTAGTTCGGTGCCTTTTCGACATTAGGCTGAGTTTTTTGACCTTAGGCGAATTTTGACATCGGAAGAGCCTAGATGACAAAAGCAGAAACGTCAATGATTTCAACGCGGATGATTATTTGCGAGTCACAGCCATTAATGAGCTGACGGAATTTACGCCGTCTCTAGATTATCCCCAATCTTCACACCCGACTCCGCTGCTGCGTGGATGGCGCCACCGCTTCCTATGCTTAGTGTACAACCGCTAATCTGATTGGCTTTTCCTGTTCCATCCCACACGATGGCATGTGGCATCTTTTGCTCTTCGCGCGAATCCAGTATGGAGCAGCCTTGGATGTTCACAAAGTCACAATTTTCTACATGAATACCCGGGAGACCCGGGTCAAGGATTTGGCAGGCGTTGATGGTTATGCGTTTGGAATTTTTCAACTCAATGAGTCCTTTACGCTCAATAACAGCGGGGGTGTTGACCGTGTGCGTGCCGGCATAGGCATCGTGAATGGTCGAGCCGGTGAGCGTACAGTCGGTGCACTCATCGAATGTGATCCCTGTGGCAAGTTGCTTAGGGAGATAACCGTAGTTGTGATCAAAAGTGTTGCCGGAGACGACAATATTACGACATTTCTTCGCGCGAAGATTACGTTGGTGACCACTGTAAATGATGTTCCCGCTGATCGTAATACCGCGTGCGGAGAAGAGATCGATGTTGGTTTCCTGACTCCCGAGCAAGTTGCCCGTAATGGCGAACAATCCTGTCATGTGATTATCTTCCGCGTTGCCCAAGAAGCGAACGTTTGCACCACCGGGCGCGAAGTTTGCTTGGATGGTGTTACTGGAGATCGTGCCCTCACGAATCGTCGCTTTGGGGTCCGTGGTCTCGATCCAAATCTCCGCACTCGCCGGAGCACCGGTCTTCACGTGGCGGTCGTAGTTATACTCGATATCATTCCCGGTAATTTGCAGATTGCGTATTTCTCCGTTAAGAACCTTGATGCCCGAGAGTTTGTTGTAGCTGATGTGCGAACTCGCGATGATGATTTGATGCGTATTAATATGATCAAAGAAGATACCCACACCGCTATTGTCGTAAATATGGCAATGGCTGATGAGGACGTTGCGCGCACGTTGAGTGAAGTGAATGCCGTGCCGAAGTTTGCGCAGCATCACGCCTTCGAAAGTGGCCATAGCGGTTTGCATACAATGAATACCGTCCGCTTCGGGGTGACGGCCCTCGATTTCCAAGCCTTGAATCAGAGGCATGCGTTCTTTGGCCCAAATTTGCTCTATATAGCCTTCAGGAAGAGCTGTTTTCATGTGGTTTCCACGAAAATCGAAGGCAGGTCCAGGGCCATCCATGATGATTTTTGCGGTACCGGCGCTTCCCGAGATGCTGGTGTAGCCCGCGGTTTTCAACTCTATCAAGATGGGTTTGGTGATGCGGTAATGACCGGGTTCAAAATGGAGTTCGCCGATATTGTGGTCAACGGCGTGTTGAATGGCTGTAGTATCGTCGGCAACACCATCTCCTACGGTTCCAAAATCGCGTACACTTCTCATGAATATAGACCTTTCTATTGTAAGAGTCATCAAATTCTGACGACGCAAGTGGTTGAATGATAAAAAGCAGTATAAATGCTTGATTAGACTGTTCATTCTTGGTTGTAATGCTCGCCTAATTATAGACAGCAGGTCCGAGTATTAGTAGCATAAATTCTCGGATCAACCGTCCACTTTTAGGCGAGCATTACAATTCATAGAAACTCCAGATGTTGGAATGCACAAAAGGAGCAATCATCACCGAAAAATTGCAGGAATTCAAGCGATCGAGATCTCCTGCTCAAGATCGTATATACTCTTTATTTTCAGGGAACAGAATGTAAGATATACGGTGGTACGAGTAACATTCAGGAGTTGGTCAAATGTTTATCAAGGGTATAGCGGTTCTCATCACGCTTGTGATCGCTTCGTACAGTCACGCTGAGGAAAAGGGTAATTCGGCGACCGAATATACGATAACACTCGATACGATCAGTTCTGGATATGATGGAGAAACCTGCTGGGTTCATCCGCGGGCCGGTACGATACCAGGGGAGAAGCCTATTGTCGTGCTGACGATGCAGAAACTATTGCTGAGTGGATCCGATATTTTTTATGCGCTCAACGAGATGCGTACGGACGATCTGGGGAAGGTCTGGGATGAACCCAAGCAACACAGCAATCTCGGTCGCCGTCCAAAGGATTTCGGTAGTACTTCGGTCGTGTGCGATTTTACGCCGATGTGGCATGCGCCCACGAAAAAGCTTCTGGGTACGGGACATAGTGCTATGTACAACGATAAGAACAGGCTCATTCACAATCCTCCCCGAGAAACGGCCTACGCGGTATACGATCCTGATAAGCGGACCTGGACCACATGGCGCGGTCTTAATATGCCTGACGACCCGATTTTCTACAACTCCGGCGCGGGAAGCACGCAGCGTGTCGATTTGCCCAACGGAGATATCTTGTTACCTATCTACTGCAAAGCCAAGGAGGGAGTTCCGTACAGCACGACGGTGATTCGCTGTCGATTTGACGGTGATGTATTGTCGTATGTCGAGCATGGAAACATCATGACGGTGGATATTCAGCGAGGATTCGTGGAGCCTTCATTGGCTCATGTCGGAGGGCGGTTTTTTCTGACCATCCGCAATGACGAATCGGGCTATGTAACGAGCAGTGCCGATGGCCTTCACTACGATACGCCCCAGAAATGGACTTTCGACGATGGCGGGGAATTGGGAAGTTACAATACGCAGCAGCATTGGGTGACTCACGGCGACACGCTTTATCTCGTATACACGCGTCGTGGTGCGGACAACGATCACGTTTTTCGGCATCGCGGTCCTCTTTTCATTGCTGAAGTGGATCAGGAAAATTTGCAAGTCATCCGCGCGACTGAACGCGTACTGGTTCCTGAGCGCGGGGCTCGGCTCGGAAATTTTGCGGTCACGAAGGTTACGGCGAATGAGACATGGATCAGTGTCGCGGAATGGATGCAACGCAATGGTCCGGACTACGTGATCCCGGTGGATAATGCAATGGGAGCGGACAACAGCGTGTACATTGCCCGGCTCAAGTGGAAGTAGGATATTTTGGAAACGCATTGAGGGTGTTTTTATTATAGCCGGTGACGTTAGGCTGAGTTTTTTGACCCTACGACCGCCAACTAATTGTTCGACGGCAGCGCGTCAGACTGTATAAACATCATCAGATCACGTAGTTCCTGGTCGGGCATGTCCAGAAGTAGACCTTCGGGCATAACGGACAGAGACATAGGTCTCATCGATTTCACTTTTTCCGTCGCGATGGTGATTTCGTTTCCAGAAGAGTCGACGAGTGTAATTTGTTTTTCCGATTCGTGGAGAATAAAACCCGTGATCGTCCGTTCTTCGAGATCCCCGAAAACATTCTCGTTATCCAGTATGGTAAAGATGATTCCGGTGTACTCGGGCAATACTGATCGGCTGGGGTCGGTTACATTGATGATAAAGTCCCACAGATCGCTGCGGTTAAACCCGGTCATTTCAGGCCCTACTTCACGACCAATTCCCAGGTGGACATGGCATTTTCCGCAGCTCTCTTCGTAGACTTTAATGCCCGCGTACGCGTTTCCGGGACCATTCTTGACGGTAGCCCAGGCGGCGTTTACTTGAGCCATTTTTTCGTCCGGGCTGGTACGAATCGTGCCCCAATGTTTTTGTACCAGCGAGTCAATGGTTGGGTCGTTCATCGCTGCCAGGTTGATCAGAAGGTCGCGATCTACGTCCGTGACCGGAACATCGCCCGCGTCGACGGCATTGAGCATATTGATGGCCCAGGCCTTTCGAGATGCAAGCGCTCCTGCGATACGAGATTTCAGGCTGCCGCCCTGAGGCAACATTTTCAGCAATGCTTTTCCGATGGCGGGATCGTTGAAATTCTGTAGCGCGCTGAGGGCTGCGATGCGGATATCATCGGTTTCTTGCCCAAGAAAGAGATGGAGAAGGTTGTCTTTCGCGGGCGCGTACGTTTCTTCGCCAAGTAGTTTGATAAGCGACATTCGTTGCGTTTTACCTAACGTCGCGTCACCGATCATTGTTGTAGCGCGCTGGTAGACCGATGTATTTCCCAGACGGGCCGCGATTAGGAGGAGTTGCGTGTTACTCGGATCAGATTCGAGAAGTGACATGAGAACCTTGTTAAGGCTCGGGGGTACGGTGGCGTTGGTACCTCTCCCAAGTCCTTTCGCGATACCTGTGAGGAACGCCTGCCGTTGATGCGGGGTACTGAACAAATTGAGAAGCGTGGCAGTGGTGAGGAAATCTTCGTCGCGTCGATCCTGGGTGAAACGTTGACCTAAACGGGTCACCATAATCGTGTTGAAAAGGGCACTTTCTATGCCGGTCGCTTCGTTAGCCCACAGCATAAACGCCGGACGGTCTTGGCGAATATGCTGCTCGACTGCCCACCATAGAAGCAGGGGGATGTGCGGATCGTCTGTGTCTTTTACTGATTTCAGCATTGCCAGGACAATCGCGAGCCCTTCATCCGACGGGAGACGTTTGGCCGTGCTGGCGAGTTGGCTGCGCACTTGAGCATCGGTCTCACTGGCGGCAAGTGCGATGAGTTTCGCCTGGGTCTTTGCATCAATCATTTTGTCATTACCCAGAAGCTGTATCGTCCAACGACGCACGAGAGGATTGGTATGACCAAGCGCCTTATTCGCCAGCCCCAGAGTAAAACCACCCGACGCGTTCAGCGCCCAAAGGGATTCCAACGCGATCTGGCCTTCATTTTCCCAGAGAAGCTTTTCGAGAGTCGCAATGGCGCTTGTATCTTTACGATCATAAAGGACGCGAAGGGCGGCCTGTCTATACCACTTGTTTTCGTGGCGTAGGTATTCAATCACCTCTGCCGTCGCAGCCTCCGCCATATCGAAGGACTCAAAGGGCGTATTGGAGCCATAGCTCACGCGGTATATGCGACCGGTTTCACGCATGACGCGATCACCCTCGGCTGAAACACTCCATGTGATATTCGTGTCATGCCAATCCGCGATGTAGAGTGCGCCATCGGGACCCTGCGTCATCGCGACGGGGCGAAAATGGGGATCATCCGTCTCGATAAGCTGGATGTCTTCGTGTGCGGAGTAGGTGGAACCGTTCGGCTTTAGGGTTGCACCACTGACGCATCGCTTAAGGGCGCGCAACGTGAAGATGCGCTGCTGGTATTCCTCAGGGAAGTTGGGTGCTTCATAGGAAACGAGCCCTTGGGAAAGCTTCGCCCGGGTACTGTGATCTTCCATACCTGGGAAAAAACCGTAGGCGTATTCATTGGTCAGTTCACCGTGTTTCGCCCAGCTCTTGTAATAGTTTCCACCTTGTACTTGGTGGAAACCGATGAGGCCTCCGTTACTCCCCGTGAACATGTTGCCCGATTTATCCAGCGCGATTCCGAAATGGTTATGCCCGCCTTCAGCGAATAATTCGAAGTGCTTGTCCTCGGTGTTGTAACGCCACAAGTTTTGCCCTTTGAAATGAAGTCCCTCGTCACCCATCCCGGGCCGTGTGATGGTCGCTGTCGTGGTGGAGCCCTGGTATCCATAGAGCCAACCGTCGGGTCCCCAACGAAGGCCATTGGCCACGGCGTGGAGATCTTCTAGGCCGAATCCCGCAAGATGTACTTCAGGATCGCCGTCGGGAATGTCGTCTTGATTGGCATCAGGATAGAATAGTAGATACGGGGGATTCATCACCCATACTCCACCGCGCCCCGGAAGTGCTGAAGTCGCGATGTTGAGACCGGTCACGAAATCTTTATGCGAGTCGAAGGCTCCGTCGCCGTTGGTGTCCTCAAAAATCGTGACTTTATCAAGGCCCTTCTCGTGGTTAGGCGGCGCGGCAGGAGGAAAGTTATCGTACTGGATACGCCAGTACTTGTCGTGCCCAATAACGTTCAGGCCTTTTGGGAAGGGGAACTGGAGGTATTGGGTTATCCAAAGTCGCCCCCGCTCGTCGAAATTCATGCACAGTGGCTGCTGAACATCGGGCTCTCTGAGTATGGTCTCCAGTTCGAATCCCTCGGCCAGCGTGAACTCGATATCTCCAATGGCCGAGGATGTACCCGAATACATTGTTCCATGCAGAAGTAGGGCATAGATCAGAAATCTATATTTTACCATCAGGGAATCCTTCTATATCATTGACTGTCCACTATCGATGGAGCTGAGGGTGTTTTTATTATAGCCGACGGCTTTTACTCAATATCGGCAGCCTATTTTCGAATTCTGGCCAAACTATAGATTTGCCGATAACATAGCCGAATTCGTCTCAAGAATCAATTTATACGCATGGATCGGTGCGTTTTCGACGTTAGGCTGAGTTTTTTGACCCTACGCCCACAAGATTCAATCGACGGGACGAATCTTCAGCCTCTTGACACTGCGTTGAAGAACACAAAATTGATGGCGATGGGCAACATTTACTACCGGAAGAC
>JAYGCN010000263.1:0-5809 GCA_046583315.1 Candidatus Hydrogenedentota bacterium | reverse complement strand
TTTTTGGATTCGATACTCTCATCCTGCGCAACGAGTCGATTCGCCGCAACAATACCCATAATTAAACAGAATGTTACCCATCGTAGCGAAAAACTCGCCCCTTCAGTAAAAATAAATCGTATATCCAACAAAAACCAGATGACCGTCAATATCATCACGAAGATCAGGACCGGCGTGAAGACGTCGATCAACTGATCGGTGATCGTGCGTTTGCCGAGGTGCTTGCGACGATCCCCGTCGAGCTCCTTGTTCAAGACATGAAAATCGGTCGTGCCTTTTTTCTCGGCACGCTCTTCTTCGCCCTTTTGTTTCGCATCATACTCGGGCGAGGCAATAGCGGCATTGCCCGTCGGGTCATATTTTTTGGGGGGAGAGCTCATAGAGATCTTCTTCCTCCCGAATGTGAAAGACGTGGATGTCGTGCCGTGCAAGCAGCGCAGCGGCGTTTTCATAGCCCTTACGATCCGAAATGAAGAAAACGGTGACCGAAAAACCAATCAGCTTCATCTCGCCCAGCATCAACGCGAGCTTCTCGTCCATATACGGCACCACAGGCAGCAAGGTTGCATCCCGTGGCAATGTCCGATACTCCTCCAGAATCAACTCGGCACAATCCAACCCTCGACCGGGTACGACCCGTGCGAGATTTTCAATGATCTGTTGCGCTTGCACAGGACTTCGCAACGTCGGCACCGACAAGGGCCGCAATCGCGACGACTCAGACTCGCCAACAATCGCTTCGTCGACATCTGCCTTTGAGACCGTGTCGTGGGACTCCACTTCCCACTGCGCCTCCTCTGCCGCATCAAGGCCGTTGGTAATCATGCCGACTTGTTCGCCCGAAGCCTGAAGCAGATAGGAAATCGACGCGGTTACCGTGATGGCGAGTTCCTGTCTAAAGGAAGCACGTTCCTGAACGTAGGTATCAGCATGCAAATCCAGAATCAACGTGCCGCCTTGCACCGACGTCGGATCAAAAATTTTGGTAAACAGTTCGCCTGTCTTTGCGGAGGATTTCCAATGAATCCGATTCATCGGATCACCCTGTTGATACTCACGCACGCCACTAAGCAGCGACGGATCTTCGAATAATCTGCTGGTCGTCTTGACCGGGCCCTGTGGACGCTTGGATGCGACATTGAAGGTGTCGATATAGGTGACCGACGGCAAGACCGACACATAGTCCTGTTGCTTGCCTGTTCGGAATCGACGCTGCAGTCCAAAAAGATCGCCCGACTCCATCACCATCGGGCCGACACGATGATAGCCGCGTAACGGAAAGGTCAAGCGATAATCCAGCGTCACCGACTGTCCCGGCATCAATACAGCCAATCGCGTTGCATCTCCGCGGCAATTGCAAAAGGATGGAAAGTGGTCTTCGAGAAAAATCCAGGGAATCGGCCAGCCGCGCTTGTTTTCGACCGTGACCGAGACGTCGATACTGTCTCCTTGGCGCACGATCGTCCGATTGAGCGTGCGTGTGCAATCGAGTCCTGAGAGCCATGCGATGGAAGAATAGTGGGCCAGCCCGACCAGTAGCAAAAACGCATAAATGCTGTACGCAGCGTATGGGCTGCTAACCATATAGGAGACGAAAAGCGCTATCCCGGCGACTACGAGCCAATACCAATTTCGCATGAACCCATAGTAACAATTTAGCGGCTCGAATTACAGAGGATGAAAAGGCCTACAGGGCAGCGCGTTCCCTTGCGGCCCAGTTTTCAGAGGCTTCGGAATCCAGGATATCGATGAAACCCTTGGCCTGTGGAGACAACTGGCGTCCCTTGCGAACCACGACTCCATAGGTACGACGCGGAAAATACTCTTTGACGGACATGACTTCGAGATTCTCGTGGTCGCTTTCTTCGATGCAAATACTCATCACTATCGAGATGCCAAGCCCTAACGCAACGTACGTTTTGATGACTTCCCAGCCCCCCACTTCAAGGCGAACTTCGTAGGGCAGGCCTTCTTGGGCGAAAGCATATTCAACCTGACGCCAGGTGCTCAGGTGTCGCGGAGGTAATACCAATGGGTATTTGCTTATCTGCCGCGGGGAAATCTGTTTTAGTTTTGCAAGCGGATGCCCTTTTTCCGTAATCAACAGGGGCTCATAGGAAACAATGGGGTGAAATTCGATGTCCTCGGGTATATCGAGCATCGGTCCGACGCAGAAATCGACTTCACCTGCTCGAAGTAATTCCATTCCTTCCTTGCCGGTGACATTGATCAGGCGCAGGTCGATTTTGGAGTATTGCTCTACAAATCGCTCTACAAAGGGTGGTAAGACATATTGTATGGTCGATCCACCTGCTGCAATTCGAAGTCTGCCTATCTCAATAGATTGGCGACGCGCCTCGAAGGTCTCCTCGAGAGTGGAAAAACCGTCGACCAGGGGCTGGGCCAATTCGTAAAGTATTTCACCATCGTGAGTTAACTCTATTTTGGGACCCCGGCGCTCGAACAATTTCACGTTCAGCTCGCGCTCCAGGGCCTGAATTTGGAGCGACACGGAGGGTTGGCTGAGGAACATCTTCGCGGCGGCCTTGGACATGCTTCCACTGTGCGCGGCGAAACAGAATCCCCTCAACTGCTGTAGCCGATTTTGCTTGTAGCGTGCTGTTCGTGTTGCCATAATTGAGTATTCCTAATAAATACAGAGTCGTATAAGCAATTAGACTCTTTTATAAGGGAGTCGGTTGCCATACATTAACATAATTTATATTCAATCTGTCAATCATAATTATTGACATGATTAACTTGAACTATACTCTCGTGTCGCGTAGCATGTGCGAGATCCAACACCAAATGCCCTCTAAATGTTCACATATTAACGTAATAATTCCGTACGAATAACAAGGATCCCGATTATGTCCGACGCGCCCACTCTCGAAGTTGATGGACTCGCCATCACTGCCCCCATAAACGATGACTTCCAGACAATTCTTACGCCCGATGCCCTGCGTTTCGTTGCTACACTCATGCGCGAATTCGGTCCACGTCGAAAAAAATTACTTGCGCGACGCATGGATGTACAAGTCAAATTGGACGCGGGCGAACTTCCGGACTTTCTTCCAGAGACCGAAGACATTCGCAATTCGGACTGGAAAATTTCGCCTACCCCCCCCGATCTTCAGGATCGACGCGTAGAAATAACGGGGCCGGTAGATCGTAAAATGGTCATTAACGCGCTCAACTCCGGCGCCAAGATGTTTATGGCCGACCTGGAGGATTCACACTCCCCCACATGGGAAGCAACCATCGAAGGCCAGATCAATCTTCGTGATGCCGTGAACCGCACGATCGAATTCACGAATCCCAATGGCAAAGAATATAAATTGAGCGACGAAATTGCGACCATGCTCGTGCGACCACGCGGTTGGCATCTCAACGAGAAACATGTGACGGTTGACGGCGAAGTCATCTCGGGCGGAATTTTCGATTTCGCGCTTTACTTCTTTCATAATCATGAACAACTCAAGGCGAACGGTAGTGGCCCCTACTTCTATCTCCCGAAACTGGAGAGCTATCTGGAAGCGCGTCTCTGGAATGACATCTTCGTGAAAGCGCAAGATTTGTTGGGGGTACCGCAAGGCACGATACGGGTCACGGTACTCATCGAAACGATTCTCGCTTCCTTCCAGATGGATGAAATCCTGTACGAATTGCGCAACCACATGGCGGGACTCAACTGCGGTCGCTGGGATTATATTTTCAGTTACATCAAACGCCTTCACAATAACGAGCAGTTCATCCTGCCCGACCGTGCGCTGGTCACGATGACCTGCCATTTCATGCATTCTTACTCCTTGTTGGCGATCAAAACCTGCCACAGACGTGGTGCACACGCCATCGGTGGTATGGCCGCGCAGATACCCATCAAAAATGACCCGGAAGCGAATGAAGCGGCGATGAGCAAGGTACGTGCGGACAAACGTCGCGAGGCGAATGATGGTCATGATGGCACGTGGGTAGCGCATCCGGGACTCGTCTCCATCGCGATGAAAGAATTTGATGCGGCGATGCCCAATCCGAACCAGATAGATAAATTACGCGAAGATGTCGAGGTCACTGCCGAAGATCTCCTGCGCGTACCTGAAGGTGAGATCACTGAAGACGGCCTGCGCCTCAACATCAACGTCGGCGTGCAATACATGGAAGCGTGGTTGCGCGGATCGGGTTGCGTACCGTTGAACAATCTGATGGAAGATGCCGCGACCGCAGAAATTTCGCGTACGCAGATCTGGCAGTGGATCAACAACCCCAAAGGCGTGCTCACCGACGGCCGCAAAATCACCTACGACCTCTTTAAAGAAATGCTACCCGAAGAACTCGACAAAATCAAAACCCGCGTCGGGGAAGATGTGTACAACGGCGGAAAATTCGAGCTCGCAACAGAACTTTTCGACGGCATCATCGCAAACGACACGCTCGAAGAATTCTTGACCTTACGCGCCTACGACAACCTCCCCTAGATCATCATCGCGTCACGAAATCGACTCCATTGGGTTCTTAGACCCAACACCCAGGCCTCCGATGTGCCCCCATCGCATCGGAGGCTATTTTTTCGCACTAGCTGGATTAATTTTCCCCGTAAGGTCAAAAAACTCGGCCTAACATCGAAAACGCACCGAACCACACGTAAACTCTCCAATCGGGTTACGTCTATTCAGATCAGTACGAGATGAAATATCCTAAAAACTGTAGTTTTAGGATTTCAAATTATAAGTTACAAAATATGTCAATAGCAACATCCCAACCCAAAGGATCCTGGTCCTCTCCGGTTTAGGATAACGTTGTGCTGTTCCAGGCCCATCATGCGTATCCAGTTCGACCCCTTCGGGAAGCAAGGGAGCGACAACCCCCTCCTCCACCTCATAATTCGCGAGGATCAGATTGCGCCACTCAGCAGTCAAGAATTTCATAGGAGTAATATCCTCAGCATCGCTACACACTCGCCTTAGGCCGGAATGCCCGCATAAGAGCCACGCCGTCGTCGATGACACGATCGGTCACCGAAAAGCCCATGGTTTCGAGGCTATCTTTCATCCGCTCGATGGTATTCTCTCCGGATTCGTGCACTTCCATCACGATGGCAGCGATCCTCGCGATCAATTCGGGCGAGGCACCATCCAAAATATCGAACTCGCTGCCTTCACAATCGAGTTTGAGGAGGTGGATGCGTTCCATGCTGTGTTCTGTAACAATTGAATCAAGCGAATCTGTCTTCACCTGAATCGATCCGCGATTCGAAGTATCGAAGGATTCGATGAGAGATGCCGTCGGCGTAAAGGACTTTTCCGGATTAAAGTAGATCGTTTGCTCGGATTCGGAGCCGCCGGTGACTGCACGCTGAAACACTCGAAAATTATCAACTATCTGCGGATTTATCTCGGCATTTCGCTGAAGCATTTCAAAATTCGAAGGCAGCGGCTCGTAGGCCACCACCGTCGCATCCGGTTTTAGCGCCAATAGTCGGAGCGAGAATATTCCGACGTTGGCACCGACATCAATCACATTCGAATCCTTCGGCAAAGCGTCGCATAAGGTTTTCATGGCGTAGATGTCGCCGAGATATATTTCCTTGAAGGTGCCCAGCAGTGATCGTGGCACTTCCAACTGAATCTTGTTGCTGCGATCACGAAAGCGGTGGATTGCCCCGCGGTTTTTACTGATTTTCGTCGAAAAGTAAGTCGGCCAATTGGATACACTCCCAATCAAGTTAAGGTAACGACGCATCGTTCCTGGATCGCTATCCATGTCGGCAGGAGTTTCATTTTTCATTGAGGACTCTTTCATAAAGCTCCAC
>JAYGCN010000242.1:0-12007 GCA_046583315.1 Candidatus Hydrogenedentota bacterium | reverse complement strand
TGCTTGGCGAGTATCGGATTCATGTTCGGTCCGCGGTGCAGAATCGGTCCCCCGTCCAGTTCGAAATACCCGTGACGCTTAGAATCCACATCCGGATGATCCGTGGCATGAGACACATCCACCGCAATCCCGACATGCGGGTCGCAACCGTAGGCACTCGTCGTCGCGCCACGCAACCCGATTTCTTCCTGCACGGTCGTCACGCAATACACCGCGCAGTTAATCTTCTTATTCGCAATCAAACGCATCGCTTCGAGAATGACGAAAGCGCCAATACGATCATCCATCGCCCGGGCAACCACACGTCCATTCTTCAATTCAATGTAGCCAACGTTGATGGTTGCCGGATCACCAATCGCTACGGATTTCTCAGCATCTTTCTTGTTCTTTGCTCCGATGTCAATCCAAAGATTGTGCATCTTCATCGGTTTACCCCGATCCGCCACATCCGTCAAATGAATCGCACGCCGACCGATAACCCCTATCACGTCTCCTTTGCCCGTATGCACGACAACGCGCTGCCCATCCAACACCGAAGGATCAACGCCGCCAATGGGTAGAAACCCGAGAAAACCATTGCCGTCAATATGATTGACCATCAACGCAATTTCATCCACGTGCCCGGCCAACATCACCCGCAATTCGCCCTTCGGATTGCGCACCGCATACTGGTTGCCATGCACATCCTTGTAAATTTCATCCACATAGGGTGTCACATAACTCTTGCAGACTTTTTGGATCTTCGATTCGAACCCGGACGGACTCGGGGTAGACAGCAACTTCTTCAAAAACGTTAACGACTCTTTACGCATAGTCAATTCCTTGTTGCGATTCGGATCAAATGAGTATCTCATAGTGTGGCATGCTCACAACATTCGTTCAAGCGATTCGGCTTTGCGTTCTCCCCACGATTCCGGTAAAGTGGTACCCAAGCCGTTCGCCACCGAAGGAAAGACACCGGATGTCCGACTACGAATACTTGGGTTACCTTGAGACCATACTGCCTGCACCCGATCCCGCAGCGCGCGATAATGCCGATTCCATTGTATACACCGCCGAAGACTTAGCCACCTGGTCTCTCGAAGATCTGGAGTATACCGTTGAATGGCGTAACATCCCGGCGCGAAAACTTCAGACGGAAACCGGCATTCGACTCGAAGGGCAATTTGAGCGTGTCGCCAGCATCGACAGTTTATCCTCCGACGACCCGCGCCACTGGGTTCCACTCACCAGCGTCGATTTGACCGGCGGGCAATTTCCCGTTGACACGACCCGGTACCCCATAATCGAAGTCACCTACCGTTGCACCAGCGAACATGCCCACCCCGTCTGGATGTGGACCTACGACGGCGGCTCCCACTTCGGGGCACTGCCAAAGACGACCGAATGGAAAACAGTCGCAAAGAACCTTCAACATTCCGGATTTCCGGGGCGCATAGACAATCTCATTTTCCGCCTGTACTCTTCAAGCCGATCAACCGAATCCTTCGAAATTCAATCCCTCCGATTTCGTGCGATGACCGATATCGAGCAAGAGACCGTTGATAAAAATCGAATTCTACTCAAGGAATCGGTTCAGGCTGATACCTTTCCCGTCCTGGATGACTTCCTGCCCCTGGGAGTCTACATGGATGCCGAAACCGCCAAACGGCTCGCCGCTTCCCTCAGCATTTCGACAGACGAATACTGGGACTTCGTCATGGAAGACCTCGTCACCCACGATCACAATTCGATCGCACTGTCGCACGTCGACGAATTAAGTGGTGACGAATGGGCCAGCTTGTTACGCAAATGCGACGAAAACGGCATCAAATTGCTCACCCGTCACGAATTTCCCATTCGCGGCACCAAGAAAGAAATGAAAGAAGCCATTCAGAAAAGCATCAAACCCTACGCCGATTCCGATGCGATTTTCTGTCGGGGCTTTAGCGGCGAACCATCCGATGCAGATTTCCAGCGCATTCTCGATGCCAAGGCCATGATCGAAGCTGCCGATCCCAATCATCCCGTCAGCCTTATCACCCGCTACCCAAACGCCTACGGGCTATTCGCGCCCTACTTTCAAGCCTCCGGCGTCGGCCACTTCCAGACCAAACGCCCCTGGGACGCTGGGCGCATGGTTCACAACCACGTCCCTCTAGGCAACGCACAACAGTTCTGGGTCGCCGCACCAGCGTTCATGTATCCGACACAAACACCTGAGTGGAGCACCAGCCCGGAAATGCGGCTGATGCTCAATCTTTCCTTTGCCAACGGAGCCCGCGGCTGGTTCTCCTACTCCTACCACAACGACCCACTTTGGGTGCAGGGTCGCGTACAACGAACACTCACCGGGCCATTCCTGGGCTTCAGCGATCTCTGGGAAGAACTCGGCCACCGAATGCGATACGCCCATACCCTGGCACCACTACTGCTCAATGCCACCATCGAAGAATCCATGGACGATTGGTTCGTTGACGGTGTTTCCACCGACACCGAAAGCACTCCCGCGCCCGGCGTGTCGCCCATCAGCCACTTTCACCTTCGCGGCGACGACTACAGCCTCTATTTCACCATCAACAATAATGTTCGCGACATGGCCAGCGTCAACATCGATATACCCCACGACGCCGCACCCGGCATGGAAATGTACGATGTATCCGAATTCATCGCCTCACAAAAATGGGAGCCCATGCAGCGTACACGCCACGACGAGATGTTTCCCGGTAAAGAAACAGTGATGCTCGTAGCCGCACCCGACCGATGTGCAGAATGGCACGACGTGATGGCGCAACGCATCATTCAAATTGACCGCGCCAAGCTAAAATACTCGCTCGATCTGGCACACACCTATCAGCTTCCATTTTCACCCATCGAGACCACACTCGAAGGCATAGGCGATGGCTCCCACCCCGAAACCATCGGCATCGTTCACCAGGCCCGCGGCGATCTCGTCGACTTGCTTCAAGGAGAGCCCGCCTACGGACAACTCAACACAACCCTGTTCCACATCCGCTCAGCCATGTGCGGGTGCGACGGCGCGCTATGCCGACTCATGCAAATGGGCAAGAACAACATCGCCAGATCGATCGGCAGCGAATTACTCCCCATGGCCGCCGAAACGACCCAAATGCGCCTGGAACTCAAACGGGGCAACGCCGCAGCCAATCTCGAATCCGCCGAAAATCTCAAGCGATTCGCCCTCGCCACACTGGAACGCATCCGCGCAGAATATTCCTAGCCACTTTTAATCGTTCCCCTCCATACCGCCCTGTCGCCACGCCATGCGGAAACCCTGACAAAAGTTTGACTTAGTGGGAATTCGGTTGATATAATCTCGCGGTTGTTTTGGGGCTTATTCCTCACCTCAACCACTGGCGATTTGGCTATTTTTCCGCGATTCTGATTCGAACTTACAGGATTCCGGCTGAATTTATCGCTAGGGCGTAGCTCAATTGGTAGAGCATCTGTTTTTGGTGCAGAAGGTCGTAGGTTCGAGTCCTACCGCCCTAGCCATTATATTTTCTCTCCCTGATTCAGGGTACGGGTGTCTGCATAAAGCCGATACCGATTTAAAATGAAACGCGACAGACCTAGGGTAGACACGTGCCATACAGCGACGAAATGAAAATCTTCTCCGGATCCGCATCAATCGATCTCACCCAGCGCGCCTGTGCACACCTCTACGAAGTGATGGGACAGGCCACAGTCGGTCAATTCAGCGACGGCGAAGTCAAAATTCATATCCACGAGAACATCCGCGGCAAAGACGTGTTCATCATCAACAGCACCTCGCCCCCCATCAACCGAAATCTCATGGAATTGCTCATCCTGATCGACGCCGCCAAACGCGCTTCCGCCGCACGCGTCACCGCAGTAATGCCCTACTTCGGATACGCACGCCAAGATCGCAAAGATCGCCCACGCGCACCCATCACAGCCAAACTCGTGTCCAACATGGTCACCACCGCCGGCGCCGACCGCGTATTGGCACTCGACCTCCACGTGGAACAGATTCAAGGCTTCTTCGATATTCCCGTAGACCATCTCAGCGGCGATGTCGAGTTCGTACGTCACCTAAAAGAAAACAAACCCGATAATCTCGTGGTCGTGTCCCCCGATACCGGCAGCGTTCGACGCGCCCGGGCCGTAGCAAACCGCCTCGATGCCCCATTGGCCATCGTCGATAAACGCCGCCCCAAAGAAAACGAATCCGAAGTCATGAACATCATCGGAGACGTCGACGGCATGGAAGCCATTCTCTTCGACGACATGATTGATACCGCAGGAACACTCGTAAAAGCCGCCGAAGCCATCAAAAACGCCGGGGCCACCGCCGTACGCGCCTGCGCGACCCACGGCGTGTTCAGTGGAGAAGCCATCAGCCGCATTCAGGACTCCGTGCTCGAAGAAGTCATGGTCAGCGACTCCATTCCCCTTCGCGAAGATGGCAAAAAATGTAGCAAAATCAAAGTAATCTCCTTCGCCCCGCTCATCGGCGAAGCCATAAAACGTATTCACGAAGAAAAATCGGTCAGCATACTCTTCCGATAACCATAGACCTAACAGAACACACACAACGAACGAAAACGGAGCTAAAATAAATCATGAAACTTACATCCTTCACAGTAGAGACCCGCGACGAACTCGGCAAAGGTCCATCCAGACGCTCGCGATACGCCGGAAGCGTACCGGGCATCATTTACGGAGCCGGCAAGGAAAACGTGAACATTATTGTCGGCAAAAAAGAGTTTGATCTGCTCGTTCACGGTGACCAAGGGGAACACTCCCTCGTAGACCTCACCGTCAGCAACAATACGGACTGCAACGGACCCGCCATCCTCAAAGACGTGCAACACCATCCCGTTTCCGGCGCGCCATTGCATTTCGACCTGCAACGCATTGACCTCAGCAACACCATCGTCACCCAAGTACCCATCAAACTGGAGGGACGCGCCATCGGTATCATCGAAGGCGGTGTTCTCGACTACCACGTGCGCGAACTCGATGTCGAATGTATGCCGCTCGATGTACCCACCGAAATTGTCGGAGACATTACAGAGCTGAACATCGGCGACACCTTCCACGTCAGCGATTTCCCCGCAATCGAGAACGTTACGATTCTGACGGATTCCGCACGCGCCGTAGCCGCCATCCAACAGCCACGTGTTGTAACCGATGAGACAACCGAAGTCCTAGAGGTCGAAGAAGGTGAAGAAGGTGCCGAGGCAGGAGAAACCACTGAGGACGCCGCCGAATAGTAATGGCTGGCGGCTAATCTGAGACGTGTCTCTGAAACTGATAATCGGTCTGGGAAATCCCGGACCTCAATATAAAAATACGCGCCACAACATAGGCTTCCAGGTCCTGGACCAGTTGGCCGATGAACTCGGAGTCGATTTTTCCCGCGAGAAATTCAAAGGACAAATCGCCGAGGCCCGGGTCCGCTCTCACAAAGTCGTGCTGCTCAAACCCATGACCTTCATGAACAAGAGCGGCGAGAGTGCAGCCCAGGCAGCGCGAAATGGCGTGGACGATCCCCAGCAAATACTGGTGATCTACGACGATGTGGACCTGCCCCTGGGCAAAATTCGCATCCGCAAGAACGGCAGTGCCGGTACGCATAATGGCATGAAGTCTATAATTGAATATCTGGGCACCCGAGAAGTCCCCCGCATCCGCATCGGGATAGGCTCCAAACAACCGGGTGGCGATCTCTCCGGGCATGTGCTCGGAAAATTTCACCCCGATGAGATTAAAGATGTGAAACAGCAGGTTGAACAGGCCGTCCAGGCCATACACAAAGCCCTGGACACCGACCTCGACCAGGCCATGAACGCGTTCAACAAGAATTGACGGAGAGATCATGTTACACATCATCAATATTCTGGTAGACAATCAATTCGGAGTGCTCTCCCGCATCTCCGGACTCTTCAGCGCACGCGGCTACAACATCGAAAGCTTGTGCGTGGGCATCACCGAAGATCCCACCATATCCCGCATGACCGTTGTCGTAGAAGGCGACGACAAAATTGTCGAACAAATCACCAACCAACTCAACAAAGTCATCGAAGTCATCGAAGTCAACGACCTGACCAAAGATAGCCACGTCGAACGCGAACTCGTCATGGTCCGACTCAACACAGACGCCAAACGCCGAAGTCAGCTACTCGAAGTCGTGAATATCTTTCGCGCCAAAGTGGTCGACGTGAGTCCTGATGCATTAATCATCGAAGCCACCGGCTCCATCGACAAGATCACCGCATTTATCGATATGATTCGCCCCTATGGAATTGAAAAACTAGCCCGCAGCGGACGTATCGCGCTGGCGCGTACCACTAACGGAAAATAACTCTTTAACACTACAAGGATTTAATGAACATGGCAGCAACGATCTACTACGACAAAGACGCCGACCTCTCTGCACTCAACGGTCAGACCATCGCCATCATCGGTTTCGGAAGCCAAGGCCACGCCCACGCAATGAATCTTCGCGATAGCGGACAGAAAGTCATCATCGGCCATCGCGGCGGCGACAACAGCGAAACCTACCAAGCCGCCAAAGAAGCAGGCTTCGATATCTACCCCGTTGCAGAAGCCACCCAAAAAGCAGAGATCATTCAGATCCTCATTCCCGATACGATTCAAAAGAAAATCTACGAAGAAGAAATCCTGCCCAACCTCGAAGCCGGCAACTCCCTCATGTTCGCCCACGGCCTCAACATTCACTTCAAAATGATCATTCCCTCCGAAGACGTCGATGTCTTCATGATAGCCCCCAAAGGCCCCGGCCATCTCGTTCGCGACGAATTCGTCGCCGGTGCCGGAGTCCCCTGCCTCGTTGCCATCTTCCAGGATGCCACCGGAAACGCCATGAAAAAAGCCCTTGCCTACGGCTCCTCAATTGGTGGCGGACGCGCCGGAATCATTGAAACAACCTTCCAGGAAGAGACTGAAACCGACCTCTTTGGCGAACAAACCGTACTCTGCGGCGGCTCGGCAGAGCTCATCAAAGTAGCCTTCGAAGTGCTCATGGAAGCCGGATACCAGCCCGAAATCGCCTATTTCGAGGTCATGCACGAGTTAAAACTCATTGTAGACTTATATTACCGAGGTGGATTAAACTATATGAATTACTCGGTCAGTGAAACCGCCGAATACGGCGGCATGACCGTCGGCCCCAAAATCATAACGGAAGATTCGAAAAACGCAATGCGCGCAGCCCTCAAACATATTCAGAACGGTGGCTTTGCCAAGGAATGGATGGACGAATACAATTCCGGCGGGGCCAACTTCAAGAAATTGCGAGAGTCCAATAACTCTCATCCGGTCGAAAAAACCGGAGCCGAGCTCAGAAAGATGATGAGCTGGATTCAGTAACATCAAAGCCGCAGCACGCTGCGGCTTTTTTTACGGACATTTGAACCTACGACCCAGGAGGCCGTTTCCTTGAGAAACCTGCTCACGCTACAAGAATTGGACCAGAAGATCAATACCTGCAAACGCACGGAAATTGAAATTCCCAAACAGAAGAGTAAATACGATATCCAGCGCAAGCGTTTGCAAAAGGAACTGGTCGAACGCGAAGAAGCGCTTAAGCAACTCCAAGTTGAACAAAAAGGGTGCGAAGGCACCATCGAGCAGAAGAGTGCTCAGATTCAGAAGTACAACCAGCAACTCAACGCCGTCAAGAAAAATGAGGAATACCAAGCGCTGCTTCACGAAATCGAGCTCGAGAAAAAAGGCATCGCCGCTCAAGAAGAACGCATCATCACAATTCTTATCGATCTGGACGATGGTGGAGAAACACTGATAGAAGACAAGAAACGCATCAAGTCTGAAACCGACGAACTCGACCGCGAATGCGCCAAAATCGACGATGAACTCAAAGAAGCAGTCCAGGCACGTAGCCTGCTCGAAGAACAACGCGAACCACTTCTCGCCCAAATATCAGACGACCTCACCCGCCGCTACAACAGACTCTGCAAGAATTACAAAACCGGAGCGGTCGTCGTCGCCGTTAACAATGAGGTCTGTAGCGGATGCCACATGCACATCCGCGCCCAAGTCGCCATCGAAGTCATGGCCGGCAACAAAATCCACGGCTGCCAACATTGCGGTCGCCTGCTGTATCATCCGCCCAATTTTGAAAACGTCGAAGCAGCGACTTCGGAACCTTAAACCCGAAAACGGGATAGAGATAGACACAAGGGGGAGCACCCATGAGCTTATTCAAACGCAGCAAATTCGCAGGATTCATCGGCGAAGGGTCTAAAAAAGCACCCGATGGCCTCTGGATTAAATGTACAGAGTGTAAAAAGACTGTGTACAAGACCGAGATCGACGAGAACAATCAGGTTTGCCCTGCGTGTAACTACCATTTCCGCATCGGCGGCTGGGATCGCATCAAGACCCTGGTCGACCGCGACACCTTCCAGGAAACCCACGCCAACATCCTTTCCACCGATCCCTTGCATTTCACCGTCGGCAAGGAAACCTATGCCGAGCGTATCGAACGCGCACGCGACACCTCAGGTCTCGATGAAGCCCTCATCACCGGAATTGGCGAAGTCGATGGTCAGCGCGTTGTCATCGCCGCCATGGATGCCAAATTCATTATGGCCAGCATGGGCTCGGCCCTGGGCGAGAAATTCTGCCGAGCCGCAGCCGATGCCATCGAGCAGCGCCTTTGTTTCGTCTGTTTCACCGCTTCAGGCGGCGCGCGAATGCAAGAAGGCATCCTCGCCCTCATGCAAATGGCCAAAACCACCGACGCCGTCCGCCAGATGAATGAAGCAGGCGTACCCTTCATCCCCGTACTCACCGATGCCACCACCGGCGGCGTATATGCCAGTTTCGCAAGTCTCGGCGATGTCACCCTTGCCGAACCAGGCGCGAATATCGGTTTTGCAGGCAAACGCCTCATCGAGAGTGCCCTGAAGGTCAAATTGCCCGAAGGCTTCCAGACCGCTGAGTATCAAAAGAATAACGGCTTTGTCGACCAGATCGTAAATCGACAGGATCTGCGCCCCTTCCTCTCCAAATTGCTCAAATTCATGACACCCGTCCCGGTTGCCTAACCTGAATCGAATCCTGCCGTGACCGATCCCATCGAGCAATTGTTCAGCCTCGAATACCACGGCATCAAACTCGGGCTCGACAACATCAACGCCCTTCTCGATGCCGCAGATCACCCAGAGACCGCCTACCCCACCGTGCACGTTGCCGGCACAAACGGCAAGGGAAGCACCGTCGCATTTCTCGATCACATCCTGCGAAAAGCCGGCTATCGCGTCGGGCGATTCACCAGTCCCCATCTCTGCGAGCTCAACGAGCGCTTTATGCTCAACGGGAAACCCATCGGCGATGATTCACTCAGAGCAATCCTGAAAACATGCCTGTTTCACGCGGAACAACTCGATATCACCCCCACCTTCTTCGAAATGAACACCGCAGTCGCGTTTCAAATCTTCAAAGAGGCCAACGTAGACATAGCACTTGTCGAAGTTGGCTTAGGCGGACGATTCGACTCCACCAACGTCATCACCCCCCTGCTCTCCATCATCACAAACATCGCTCTCGAACACACTGAATACCTCGGCGAGACCATTCCCGAGATAGCCTTCGAAAAGGCCGGCATCCTCAAGCCCAAGGTTCCCGTTATACTGGGCAGCCTCTTGCCCCAAGCCCAAGCCGTTGCCATCGAACGCGCCCGTGAACTAGACTGCATCGTACATATCCCGGGCGCGGACTACGAAGCAACGTATGACCCTGCGAATCAATGCCTCGACTATCAAGATGACTCGTACTCACTGAAACAGCTGGACTTAGGACTCCTCGGAACCCACCAGGCCGGGAACGCCGCCGTCGCGATACGGGCCGCTTCCCTCTTAGGCAATCAATTCCCGGAAATCAGAGATAAGGCTATTCGCGCTGGTATTTCCGCGACGACCTGGCCCTGCCGCATGGAGCAAGTACTGGACGAACCCCTTGTCATGATTGATGTTGCACACAATCCGGACGGCATTCGGACGCTGGTACGAGAATTGAATCAAGAAGTGGTCGTTGTTTTATCTGTTTCGACAGATAAAGATGCTCGAACCATGATTTCTACCCTAAAACCGATCACTGCCCACCTCATCCTCACCCAATTCGACGGGAAACGCGCCACCCCCGCATCCGAACTCCTCCCCCACGTTCCCCACGACTGGCCACACGAAATCATCGAATCATTCAACGCGGCCATCGACGAAGGCATCCAACGCGCCGAATCCCTCGATCTCCCCCTGCTCATCACCGGCTCCCTCTTCACCGCCGGCCAGGCTCGCGCAATCCTCATCGAGCAATACGACGCCGACCCGATGCGCTTCTGACGTCAACCCCCTAACCAACCCGGTTCTGACGTTGTATGCCAGTTCCCGAGTCACCCGCGTGAAACAATGGATGTTTAGTTGACGATATCCGCGGTAATCCTCTGATTCTTACCCTGAACGGCATAGCTCTGGCTAGCTGCGGGATAGGAATGAGAAGGATATGAAAAATTTGTAAGTGAAGGTGGAAGCGACGGCGGAATAGCTGGAGTTTCCGCTTCATTTGTTGTTGGATAGTACCTGGTGAATTCCATGTCGCCCCCCGTGTCGCTTCTAGCGAGTGGTAATAGGAGATGGTATATAAATATTTCGGTTCGTTCAGATTACGATTATTGAAGAGTTTCGACAATAGCCTCGAGCACTAATTAAAGTTTGGCGTAACACTCGTGTCCGGCAAACCCATCAACCATCCTAAGGTTCGCTTGAATACGAATATTTTTTCGAAGCTGATCTGAATCTTAAAATTACTACCCGTATAGGTGTAGCACAGTCCCAAATTGTCATCGTATTCTGGAATCAGAGTTGACACATCGTACGAATTCACAAATTGTTGAGCGAACTATTCCGCAGTCATGTTTGCCGAACCGAAAATCGCATCGGTTGCACTGGGCGGAGCCATCCATTGAACCAAGCCATCATCAGAAAACTGAAGAAAACCTTGTTCGAAAGAGTTTGCGAACATAATCGTACCGTCAATTTCTCCCCATTCCATATCAATATTACCGTTCATATTTTCTTTAGCGTCCTTCAATGACATTCCTAAATAGAACCCCTTAATTTTCAATGCGGTTGGGATTTCAATAGCACCTTGAGATTCGTTCGGATCAGAAACGGAACCGACGTCCGCAGCACTTAAATTTTCCTCGCGCAATTCTTTGGAGAACATGTCGACACTTTCCCAAAGCTTCATATTAATCTCCAAGACAATCTGTTTGTCATCATAAACTTTTAGGGAATAGCCAGATGGGTATTCATAACTGTACACGTACTCAGTCCCATCGTATTTAAGTCTGTCTGCATCAACATTCGAAACTATTGATCGTGCTAAAGTTCCAGCGTCAATATTGCTTGCATCAAGTGCAAAATTGGTCACGGTCGAAGAAAAATGTATTCGAAAAAGCCTCCCACCCAGAATAAGAAATTCGCAACCCTTATACTTACCCTTAGGCAAAGTTAATGTTATCCCGGAAAACCCTTCCGTTGGCTGGAATTTAATTCCATCCAATGAACCGAGCAAGTGTAGATGATCTAGCAATTCCCCAACTGACATTCCGAGACGAAAACCACTCAATTCAGTTTGGTCGGATTTTTGGGATAGTACCGTCATCCGAATAACTACTTCCGCTTCAACCTTGTCCGTTAGATCGGTACGATAATATCTCTCAGTATCCGGGGAAAGAGGCTCGCTGGCTCTATATCTGATACGGTCGAAATCCATTCATAGTATAAACGGATCGAATAGCGACGGTATGGAATCCGTCCCTTCTATATCGTTCGAATAGAAATCCAGGGAATAATCCCCGTCGGAATCCATCAGCGTGATCGATATCGAATCAGAAGCATCAAGTCGAGGATTCGCTTGAATCACGATATAACCTCCCCAAACTGACGCTACTCCGGTAACCCATGCATCAAATACGTTTACCTTCGCGGATAAT
>JAYGCN010000186.1:0-12335 GCA_046583315.1 Candidatus Hydrogenedentota bacterium | reverse complement strand
GAAGGCCTGGAGCATCCCGTGTCACAATCCGAATCACCCGTAGTCAACGCCATTCGCCAACACGATTGGAGCACCAAACCCTCGATTCTCGTCGCGGTATCCGGTGGCGCCGATTCCATCGCGCTACTCCACAGCCTGATTGATGCCGGATTGACGGTCGGGGTCGCGCATCTAGACCATACCACCCGCGAAGGCGCCAGCACCGAAGACGCGGCATGGCTAGAAGCCCACGTGGCCCTGCTCGAAATCCCATACTACGCAAAACGGGTAGACGTGCCCGCCCTCGCCGAAACATCCAGCCAGTCCTTCGAAGAGGTCGCGCGACACACCCGCTACGATTTCCTCGTTGAAACCGCCCGCGCAAACAATTACGACGCCATCGCCACAGCGCACCACGCCGACGATCAGGCCGAAACCGTTCTCATGCGAATTCTGCGCGGCACCTCAACGACCGGACTCGCCGGCATTCCCGTGCACGGCCAATGGAACGGTCTACCCCTGATTCGTCCACTGTTGACCGTGACCCGCGCGGATATTATCGTATATCTGACCCAACGAAAAATCCCCTGGCGCGAAGACGCATCCAACATCGATCAGGCCTATCTACGCAACCGCATCCGAAACGATCTACTGCCCCAGCTTCGCGATGCCTACAATGCAAACGTCACCTCAGCACTCAACCGTCTCGCCGATTTAGCACGTGTCGACGACCAGTTTCTCGCCGAATTAGCCGAGCAAGCCACGAGCGGCTGTGTGAGCCCCGGCCCTGAGATCGACCGTGAATCCTTTCGCGCCCTCCATCCCGCCCTGCAACGCCGCGTCATGCAAAAAATCGCCCAACAAGTCGGCGGCCTATGCGATTTTGAAGGCATCGAAGGGGCCATCCGTTTCATCTGCAACGCGGGAACTTCACGACACTACGATCTCGGCCGAAATGTTCAGCTTTCAAACGGACGTGAGCAAACGATCATCGTAAAATCGAACTCCGACGAGTCAGCAGCCACCACCGAGCCCCTGCCCGTCCCCGGTCAAGCGACACTACGCGGTCGTTGTTACTCTGCCACGCTCCTAACCGACGCTCCAACGGAATCCCTGATCAATTACTGCACCCCGAACCGGCAAGTTATCGATGCCGACAAACTTTCCGGGGCTCTCGCCATTCGCTTTCGTCAACCCGGTGACCGATTCTCCCCCATGGGCATGAACGGCACGCGCAAGCTCAAAGATTACTTCGGCGATTTGGGTCTGCCACCCGAACAACGCGACGCGACCCCCTTGCTGGTCTGCGGAGACCTCATCGTCTGGGTCGTAGGCCACGCTCTGGCCAACGAATTCGCCATCACGGTTTCTACAACCCGACTCCTGCAAATCGAGGTAAGCGATGCAGCTGAGTAAGGAGCCCTTCATCACAGCTGATGCCCTCGATACGCGCATACGCGAGCTCGCAACCGAGGTCGACGCGGCATTCAGTCAAACAACCCCCGTTCTTCTCACGGTCTTGAAAGGCGCTAAACCCTTCGCCGAATCCCTCGCCAAGAAACTCACCATCACCTTCGATACAGGAACCATACAAGCGCGTAGCTACGAGGGCACTGAATCCACCGGTAATGTGGAAATCGATTTCAATTCAAAGGCTACGGTCGCAGGTCGTCACGTTCTGCTCATCGAAGACATTTTGGACACCGGACGCACCGCCGCCGCGCTCATCGAGCACATTCAAGCCCACAAACCCGCCTCACTCAAAATCGTTTCGTTGCTCGACAAACCCTCGCGCCGCATCGAAGCGGTCAATGCCGATTGGGTCGGGTTTACCATCGAAGATCTCTTCGTCGTAGGTTTCGGCATGGACTACAACCAGAACTTCCGCGATCTCGACGACATCCGAATTTTGGAACCTTGAGCGTCAGATCCCACATAGATCCGGAATAGCTGGTATAATCCAATCCGGAGGGGGAACTACCGTTCATGGCATCCGACGAACCACCCAAACACGCATCACCCGTCCCCCGTGTAGTGCTCGCAACCCTGCTGATCGTCGCAGGACTTGCCATTCTCATCGCTCAACCCACCATTGCGCGCATCACTGGATTCGATGCGCTCACCGAATCCTCCCTCGCCCTTATAGACGAGAGCATGCTCGATAATCAGAAAACCTTTCTGGTGTTCTCCGCCATCAAAGCCTCGCTCGCACTCATCGAAGGCAGCACCGTCGGTGTCGGGATCGAAGTACAAGTAGGCGACCTCATCCAGCCCGCCTACGACTACGTCGATTTTTTCTGGAAAGTTTTCCTCTACGCATTTGTCATTCTTGGTTCCTACAAAATCCTGCTCGAAACCGGTCTACTCACGCTCGGTTTTCCCCTCATTGGAATCGGCTGTCTGATCATGGCGACCTCGGTCGCATTTCCTACCACCAAATGGAACGCCACTCTGCTCGCGCGCAACCTCATGCTTATTGGCCTGCTCGTGTGTTACGTATTGCCGCTTTCCCTGCTCGCCACCGACGAACTCAGCGTGCGATACGTCGACGAACTCAAAGAACAACACCGCGAGAGCATCAGCCAATTCAATACCCAACTCGAATCCACCCAGGATAAATTCCTCGCCGTCAAAGGCGAAATCTCCATCCTGAAACCAGCCGAAAGCATCGACCGCGTTCAGAACGCCATGGTCGTGCTCATGCAGTCCATCGCAGAAACCTTTCAACTCACATTGATGTCGTTCATGTACTTCGTATTGATTGTACTCTTCGAATTGCTCGTACTGCCCCTAAGCACCGCCCTCGTGCTCTACCTTGTCAGCAAACGCATTCTGAACGGAATCGGCACGCCCCGCATACAAGTTGTAAAACTGCATCCTTCTTCAGAAATACCGGCATAATTCCTCCGAAAATGGTTTAATTCGTCACCCAATTGTGCATAATGGCTTACCAACCTCATGGGAGCGCAAGATGCTGGTACCCCAAAAACGAACAATCCTCGTGGCACTGCTCCTTATCACCACCTGCCTGCCCGGATTTGCCCAGGATCTCAATGCCATTTTCGCCGACCCCCTGGCACACAAAGAAGCCGTCATCCGTGTCTGCGACGAAGCCGAAGGATTGTACAAAAAACGCGTCGAGATCGAACCCTACCTCTTCAAAGCACTCAACAACTCAAAACTCTCCGGCGATGCCAAACGCTTCATCGCCGATCAGCTCTACAAATTCGCCGACGAAGATTCCGTACCCGCACTCTCCAAGTTACTCTACCGCAGAGGCACTGGCGACATTGCCCGTCGCGGACTCGAGCAAATCGAACATCCTGACGCGCTCCACGCATTGCTCGATGCCCTGAAAAGAGCATCCGGCTCGACACTAACCGGCGTAATCGAATCCCTCGGACGACGACGCGCCACCGAGGCCATTCGCTCCCTGCGCCAATTCGTTCAATCCGGCAATACCGATCTCGTAAGAGCGAGTCTCACCGCACTCGGTGAAATCGGTGGTCTTGATGCGGCCCAGCTACTGGGCATGGCACGTTTAAGCGTGCGGCGCAGTCTACGGGCCGACGGAACCAAAGCCTATCTGCGTTGCGGGTGGGTCTCCCTCGCAGACGGCGATCGACAGGCCGCGCTGGACGTGTTCGATTCGTTATTGATCGAAGTGGAACCCATCGAAGTGCGCCAAGAAGCAATGCGCGGTCTGGTTCAAACCGAACGCGAAAACTCGATACCCGTGGTGATAGAAGCACTCGAAGGCACGGACACGGAAATGCAGGCCGCCGCCGCCAAAGCCATCAGCACCATCGAAGGAGAAGCCGTAACCCTCGCACTCGTATCCACCTATGCCGATTTGACCCCACCAATCCAGCAACTGGTCGTCGCGATTCTCGGTGAACGCCGCGATCCACTCGGACTACCCACCGTTATCCAGTCCATGCTCAATCGTTCGCCCGAAGTGCGTTTGGAGGCCCTGCGCGCGATAGGAAAGTTCAACCATCCCGACACCCTGCAAACCCTACTCAAAGTTTCCGCAACCGGCACCCCCGAAGAACGCAAACTCGCCCAGAACGCACTCCGTTCACTGGATGGACCCAAAATCAATGCCGAACTCGTGAAATCCGGAATGAGCGCCGACAACGCCGTTCGACTCGAAGCCGTAAAAATGATGTCACTGCGAAACGCCACTCGAGGTATAGGCGTACTCACCCGAATCGCCGAACGCGACCTGCCCGAAATACAATTCGAAAGCCTCAAAACACTCGGCGTACTCGGCACACCGGACGAACTCGAGCTCATGATCAGAGCATGGACCTCAAACTGGTCCCCCGAACAACGCGCAATCATCGGAGAAGGAATCGTCGCCATCGCCCAACGCAGTTCGCCCGGAGAACACCGCGTCCGGGCACTTCACGACGAACTCAAACGCAACACCTCACCCGAAGTTCAAAATGGAATCATCGATGCACTCAGTCGAATCCAGGAAGATGCCAGCATTTCAACCTTGCGTACCGTGATGCGAAAAGCCGACCCAAGCGTACAATCCCGAATCATTCAGGTATTCGGCGATTGGCCCTCAGACGCGCCCGCTACCGAACTCGAAAAAATCGCGCGATACCTGAGCGATGCGACCCTCGAAAATGAGGCCTTCGAGGCATTGGCCACCGTTCTCGAGAAACAGGCAGACCCGGCATCGGACGCTACACTAAAACTGTACAAACGAACACTGAAATTGGCCGATACCCAAAAAAAACGTGACCGCCTGCTACCGGGAGTCCAACGCCTGACCAATCCCGACGCCCCGGAACTCCTTCAAACACTGCAAGAAGCGAATCAGTAGGCAATCCCGCCTGCCGCTGTTCAGTTGAACCCTTCAGCCTCGCTAAGGTACCATACCGGGCTTCACCACAAACCGACAGCGAGGAATACTATGAAATCATTTCACACCATTCTATTATGTGCCGCCGTGGTGGTGCTGAGTGGATGCTCATCACCCGAATCCGAAGCACAACCCGAAACCAATTCAACCACCGAAACTGCAGTCGAAGCACCGGAGAGCGAAACCGAATCCCCGGCAGAAGGAGAAACCATGTCCGAAGAATTGACCGTTACCATGAGCACCAGCAAAGGTGACATCCACCTGAAATTATTTCCCGAGCAAGCACCCGTCACCGTCGCCAGCTTCGTCAACCTGATTCAACAGGGCTACTACGACGGGCTCAATTTCCACCGCGTGATACCCGACTTCATGATTCAAGGCGGATGCCCGCTCGGTACCGGTACCGGCGGACCAGGCTACAAATTCGAAGACGAAACCACCCCCGAATTGCCCCACGATGCACCCGGTAAACTTTCCATGGCGAACTCCGGCCCCGGCACCAACGGCAGCCAATTCTTCATCACCCACGTTCCCACCCCCCACCTCAACGGAAAACACACCGTATTCGGCGAAGTTGTCGGACCCGAGGACCAGGCAGTCGTTGATGCTATTGAAGGTGGCGACAAATTGACCAAGGTCACCATTCAAGGCGACCCTTCAGCCCTGCTCGAAGCCCACAAAGACCGCGTCGAAGAGTGGAGCGCCGCACTCGCCAAATAATTCCCCAATCACCGCCACTTTACAAGCCTGCACCCCCAAAAGGTGCAGGTTTTTTTCATGAACTTGCGGTTTTCCCGGGCAAATTGGTAACATACATACCATCTAGGGGATATGTCCGCACGTCAGGCATAGGAGGAGCACAATGAGAACCCGTATGACACGCTTGGTCACCTTGGGACTGCTCACCATCGCAGTACCCGCTGTCGCGCAATGGACCTGGACACCAGAAACCGGTCGACTCGTAAACCTGGACCGGATGCCCAAAGAAACGCCCGAGCTCCAAGTTGAATTCGCACGCTCACTGCTCATCGGCAACGAATACTCAAATGCCTTCAATGAAACCAATAAATTCATCAAGTTCTACGGCGATTCCGATTGGGCCGACCAAAACCAGAAACTGCGCGGCGACATCCATCTCGCCGATCTAAACTATGTCAAGGCCGCCGAAGAATACCAGCTCGTGATATCCGGATACCCCAGCAGTCCGCTCTACGACGAAGTAATACGACAACAATACGTGGTGGGGGATTCACTCTTCGACAAAGGACAGGCCAAAGCCGAGCGAATCGATAACGCTCCCAAATGGCGGCTCGACCAAAAACTCCGACTCATGAAATACCGCCCGCTCAAGCGCGCCATCGATGTCTACACGATGGTGATCGACAATCAACCCTTCACCGATACCGCCGCCGAAGCCCAATACAAAGTCGGGCTCTGTTACTACACCCGCGACCTGTACCAGGAAGCCGCCTTCGAATACCGACGTGTCCTCGAAGACTACAACACCTCCATCTGGGTCAATGATGCACTCTACGGATTGACCAAGGCCTACGAAAAAAACTCCGGTCCCGCCGAATGCGACCAGGCACCCAGCCAGCTGACCATCGATACGGTCGCCCGATTCAAGCGACAGTTCCCCGATGACCCACGCGGCGAAGACATGGATGCCATCACCGCCGATATGCGTGAGCGCATCGCCAAACAACACCTCCAGACCGGCTTCCACTACGTCAAACGCAACTACCCCATTGGTGCACGCATGAGCTTTGAAAAAGTCGTGAACCAGTACCCCGATACCGATGCCGTTGCCGACGCGCGAAAATGGCTCGACGAAAATCCCCCCGATGGCAGCATGTATACCAAATTCATCGCTTCCAGGTTGACACGCGGATGAGCCACGCCCGCCGCATTGCCATCCTCAGTGCACTTGCAATCCTTAGCGTCGTCTCACTCAGCGCCTGCGGCTACAACATGGGCTCCAGTCTCGATCCACGATACCAGACCATCCACGTATTGCCCTTCAAAAACGATACCGGTGAATACGATCTCCAGGCACCTCTCACCAACGCCATCACACGAAAATTTCTCAACGACGGGCGACTGCGCGTGGTCGACCGGGCCGCTGCAGACCTGCTTGTTGAAGGTGCCATTCTGGACTATCAGCTGCGTGGGCTCACCTTCGACCGAGAAGATGAAGTCCTCCAATTTGAAATGATCATTACCGCACAAACCCGCGTATTCGACCCCGATACCGGCGACATCCTGTGGAGCAGTCGATACGTGATCGGCGAAAACAGCTACTCAACCCCGCGCATCGGCTCATCCTCCGACCGCCTGCGCGGCAACACCCAAACCTTCACGCCCACCGTGCGCTCCTTTCAAACCGATGAGGAAAACCGGGCCGCATCCGAAGCCATTGAAGGCGTCGCATCAGAAATCTTCATTCGAACCATCGAGCCCTGGTAATCCATGACCGCATCCGAAATCACACAAGCGATTCAAAACGAGCCACCCCAACCCGTGTACCTGTTCTGTCCCGGAAAATCGCCGCGCGCGCGCAACGCCACCTTCGAACCCATACTCGCCGAACAAACCATCGAAGCCATCGTTGATGCCACCGTCGATCCCGCCAATCGCGATTTCGCCTACGCGGCTTTCTACGCAGACGAAACACCCGTCGGCAGCATCGTCATGGACGCGCAAACCCTGCCCTTCCTGGCCGACAAACGCGTCGTCTTCGTGCGCAACGCCGAAAAATACAACAGCGAGACCGCCGCAGGAGCCTTGCTCGACTACCTCGCCGCGCCCAACGAATCAACCGTGCTCCTGTTTTTGTCCAACAAAGTCGACAAACGAACCAAATTCTACAAAGCCTGCGACAAAGCCGGCATGATTGTCCAATGCCCCAGTCTCAACGACAACGAAGTCACCCAATGGATCCGCGATGAAGTGCAGAAACAGGGAAAATCCATGCCCGGCACCGCCATTCGCGCACTCATGGACCGCACCGGGAACCATCTGAGCGACGTACAGAACGCACTCACCCTCGTCGCGAACTACGTTGGACAGGACAACGACACAATTAGCCCCGAAGACGTAACCAAGGCCTGCACAGACGTTACCGAAGAAGAAATATGGGCGCTGACCGATGCCATCGCCACCTCCCGCTCCGGCGATGCACTCGCCGCCCTGCGACGATTGACCGATCTCGGTAAACATCCCGACGAGATGATCGGCACCATCAATTGGCTACTCAAAAGTGCCTACGCCGTCGCCATCGCCGAAGGCGAACCCAACATCAGCCGATTCGTCGCACAAAAAGTAAGACCCCTGACCGAGAAATTGGGTCTCCTTAAACTACGCCGCGCCTTCGCTCTGTGTACCGACACCCAATTCATGATGCGCAGCACCGGTGTCGACAGTGAACTCGCCCTCGAGTTGCTCGTCGTGAAACTCGCCGCACCGATCGCCAGACGCAAATCCGCCTAAGGCAATACCGCGTCGCCCGCCGCAAGCCAATCATCAACAATAGGCGACAAGGCCTCGAAATGCTGGTACCCCGATGTCAACAACGCCAGCCCCCGCGCATCCTGGAGCACAATACTTGGAAACCCTTGAAGCCCCAGACCATGCCCGAAGGCAAAATCATCATAGGTCTCCTGCTTCACCACATCATCATTAAATTCGGTCATGAACGTCTCAGCCTTTAGGTCGTGAGCCTCTGCGAGTTCACATAAAATTTCCGCGTCCGTCAAATCCCGATTCCCCATATAAAACGCCTTGTGCAGCGTCTCGAAAAACGGGAACACCTCGTTGCCCTTGTTGCGCCGCATGACCACCGCCGCCCGACACGAAGGCTCCGTGTCATACACAAAGCCTTCCGGCACCGCGAAATCGTAATTGAAGGCCTGACCCGTTTCCTTCTCCACCTCTTTCCAGTGCTCAGAAAGTGTCGCCCTAAATTTATCCGTCAACCGATGCGCCGATCCCACCCGCAACCCACCGGTTACCAATCGAATGTCGATACGATCCTGATACTGAGCATGAATGCCCTGAATAACTCCTGCAAAACCATAACACCACGAACACATTGGGTCCGCAATGTAGAATAACTTTCGCGCCGATTCCGCCATCTACGCCAGTTCCTTCCGCGCCGCATCCACCGCATCACGCAATTCCCGAGCCCGACGCGTGATCTCCGTATAATCGCCCGCATCCACCAGCGCGTCATTCACCAGACTGCCGCCCGCAGCAACGGCACACACGCCCGCCCGAAAATAATCCAAAATATTGTCCGCGCTGACCCCGCCCGTCGGCATAATCTTCAACTGATCATACGGCCCCATCAATTCGCGAATATATTCAGGACCCAATCCGCCCGCCGGAAACAACTTCACGATATCCGCGTACAAATCCACCGCCAACGCCACCTCCGTCGGCGTATACGCACCCGGCACTGAAACCTTACCCATCAGATGTGTTTGCTCCATCACTTCCGCCTTCGTGTTTGGCGAAACGATAAACTCTGCGCCCGAATCGATCGCCTGATCCGCGGCCTTGTGATTTAATATGGTACCGGCGCCAAACAATACGTCCGGCAATGTCCGAATGCTCGTACGTAAACCCTTCAGCATGTCTGGCGTGTTCATCGTGAATTCCATCACGTTCAGGCCGCCCGCATGCAACGCCTCCGCAACCTTCGGCAACGGTTTTCCGCTCCTGAGCCGCACTATCGCAACAATGCCGTCCGCCAGCATTTCATCCAAAATCTGTTTCCGTGTTCTCATGCCAACTCCTGCGATTTCTCATCGCGTAACCGTACCAAAATCTCTTTCGAACGATTCACCGACCTCATGAAATACGAGGCAAGCAAATTCTGTTTCTCTGCTTCGGTTAAATCGGCATGACTACCAAATTCCCGAATCCGCGCCTGTTGAATATGATACAAACTCAACGCCGCCGCCACCGAAATATTGAAACTCTGAGTAAACCCGTCCATCGGTACCACTACACAATCATCCGCCGCCTCAATCAGTTCATCACTCGCGCCCGTGCCTTCATTGCCGAAAAACAACGCCGTCGGCACGTCAAACGATACGTCACCGATTGGTTTCGAATCGGCATTCATATCCGTCACCACGATGCGATATCCCCGACCTCGAAGATGACCCATGCACTCCCGCGTCGTAGGCCACCGCGAAACATCCAGCCACTTATCCGCCCCCTGCGTCACCCGATTCGCCTTCCGAAAAAAACGCTCCGTCTCGATAATATGCAGCGACTGATAGCCCAGCGACTCCGCCGTGCGCATCACCGCGCTGATATTTCCTCGGTCATGCACCCCCTCCAGAACCGGAGTGACCGTATACGTACGCTTCTCCACCACCGCTCGAATCGTCTCCTGGCGTTCCGGGCGAACATAACTACTCAACGCTTCGATCACCTCTGCGGACGTGAACGAACGACCCTCAATCACGACAGAATCGGTATGTGGACACAGAGATTCCATAATCCTCACGGAAATTCGGTATACTTATAGGACAACAAACCATAGTGTACCCGATTATCCATGTCCAATCACGAATCCATACAAGAAGAACTCGCACAACTCGACGAACTGGGACTCACCCGTCGACTGCGCACCCTGCAATCCTCCGGCGGCTTCGTCGAGTGGAAGGGTCGCAACTACATGAATCTCTCCTCCAATGATTATCTGAACCTCGCAAACGATTACCGCGTCAAAGAAGGTGCCATTGAAGCCATCGAAAAATTCGGTTGCGGGGCAACCGCCTCACGTCTGATGGCCGGACACTTTTCCATCCACGAGCAACTTGAGGAAGCACTCTCCGACTGGCTCGGCATGGACTCCTGTCTCGTTTTTCCCAGCGGATTCCAGGCGAACCTCGGCATGGTCACCAGTCTCGTCAATGCCGAAGGTGCCGTCTTCTCCGACGCGCTTAATCACGCGAGCATCGTGGACGGCTGCAGACTCTCCGGCGCGCCCATTCACATCTACGATCACGCCGACGCCGATCACCTCGAGACCCTCCTGCAATCTGTAACCGTTACAGGCCGTAAACTCATCGTCTCCGATTCCGTGTTCAGCATGGACGGCGACCACGCACCGCTAAAACGCCTGACAGAACTTGCCAGAAAATACGACTGCCTGCTCGCTATCGACGAAGCCCACGCCATCGGCATCTTTGGCGACGGACATGGACTCTGCTATCAGTTGAACGTCAGGCCCGACATTATCGTCGGCACCTTAACCAAATCCTTCGGCAGCGGCGGCGGATTTATTTGCAGTCCAGATGACTTTCGAAGCCTTTTCATCAACCGCGCACGTAGTTTCATCTTTTCAACCGGACTATCCCCCGCCTGCGTTGGCAGCGCCCTTGCCGCCCTCGAAGTCATGCGCCTCAACACGGATATGGGCGCGGAATTATTGGTCCGGTCTAAGAGCTTTCGAGCATCCCTCGAATCTGAAGGAGTGTCCGTACCCGATCAAGACTCCCAGATCATCCCCATCATGATTGGCGAAAACGCCGACGCCGTACACTGCATGGACGAACTTCTGAAAGACTACGTATTGCTCGCCGCCGTGCGTCCCCCATCCGTTCCACACGGCACCGCACGACTCCGCATCTCCCTGACACGTGCCCACGGCGAAGACGACCTTGCAAACGCCGCAAAACTCATCGCCCAGGTCGTGCAGCCGAGCAAAGTCTGACCGTGAACAACTATTTCATCACCGCTACCGGAACCGATGTCGGCAAAACCATCATCACTGCCGGATTCCTGCGTTATCTCCGAAGCACCGGTGTCAACGCCATCTCCATGAAACCCGCGCAGACCGGTGCCGAAAAAATCGATGGACACTGGCTAGCCCCCGACCTGCAAGTCCATTGGGACGCGGCAGGACTTTCCTTCACACCCGAAGAACAGGAAGTTATGGCCCCCTACCTCTACGAACCCGCCTGCTCGCCCCATCTCGCAGGACGTCTCGCGAAACGCTATCCCGACATCAATCACATCCTCGAGTGCGCACAAAAGTTAGACGCCCAATACGAATGCGTACTCGTCGAAGGAGCCGGAGGCATCTATGCGCCCATCACCGAAACCGAAACCCTGCTCGATCTGATGAAAGCACTCGGCTACCCCGTCTTCCTCGTCGCCCACCGCGGGCTCGGCACAATCAACCACACCCTGCTCTCCATCGAAGCCATCCGAAACGCCGGACTCACCCTCGAAGGCGTCATCCTCAACGAAGTCGAAGACATCGAACCCGACTTCATCAAACAAGACAACCCCGCCGCCATCCAATCCTTCGGCAACACCAAAATCCTCGGCAACGTAGACTACCTCACCCAACTAAAATCAGAACCCGACCTAGCCTGGACAAGATTCGAAGATTGTTTCCCGACCTTACCACGATTATTCTCGTAATTGTATGGGACGGCGACGCTCCCGCGGAGCC